>JAGVEJ010000065.1 GCA_020058225.1 Candidatus Zixiibacteriota bacterium
AATTATAAGAGATAATTTTGCAATATCGGATGGCGCTAGGCTTAGCGGACCAAGGGCAAACCAGCGGGACGCTCCCATTCTGGTTTCTCCCATAATCAATACCAGCGCAAGAAGAAATACTGAGCCGGCATAAAACGGGTAGGCATATAAATCCAATAGGCGAAGCGGGAACCGAGCCACAGCAAAAAACAATAATAGCGCAAAAATAAGCCATACAACTTGCTTAAGATAGAAGTTTAGTGAAGCGCCGGCGGCCGGGTCATATTGGGCGGAATATATCATCACGATGCCTATCAAGGATAAAATCAACGCCGATAATATCAATCTCCAATCAAGACTTCTATACTCGAATCTCATACCTTCTTATTGTTTCTGCACTTTGGCGCTATCAGTCGATTTCACCAATTGTGGTTCTATTTCCGGTATTAGGTACTGCTTGATAACCTTCCCCACCAAAGGCGCCGCCACTTCCGAACCATGACCGGCATTTTCAACGACGGCACATACTACAATTGTGGGATCGTTGGCAGGGGCATATCCGACAAACCATGAATGGTCATTCCCATGGGGATTTTGAGCCGTTCCGGTCTTTCCTGCAACTTCATAATACTTATTCCGTTGTCTTTGAGCAGTACCTCTGCCTCCCTGAACCACCAACCTTGCCCCCTCTTTCAAAATTGCCAATGTCTCATCTGAAAAAGGCAGATGAAATGATATCTCCGGCTTGGTGTGAATCGTAGCGCCATCGGGCTGAATTATATCACGAACCAGATGAGGCCTAAAAACCACTCCGTTATTCGCAACTCCCGCAAAAAACTGCGCCAATTGAAGCGGAGTAACGGTATATTCTCCCTGCCCAATTGCCAGATTGACCACCAGCAATTTTGACCATTGTTTCTTGCCATAAACCTTATCATAATAGGCCAAAGTAGGCGATATTCCGCTATGCTCGCCGGGAATATCAATTCCGACCTTCTTGCCGAAGCCGCATTTCCGGGAATAAATTCCCCAGTTGTCAACTCCGAGCATTTGTCCCACCTGATAAAAGAATACATCGCATGACTGCTCAATTGCGTGATATACATCAAGACTGCCATGCCCACGTTCCTCCCAGCACTTGAAATATCTATTCCCAAACCGCATTCCGCCATAACAGGGGCGAAGTCTTGTCTGAGTGGTAATTAAGCCCAACTCCAAAGCGGCGCCAGCTGTCAAAAGCTTGGCCGTCGATCCGGGAGGATAGATCCCTGACATTGGTCGATTTAACAACGGATGATTTGAATCGGATATAATGCTTTGCCAAATATCGGAAGAAATTATTCCGGAGAAAAGATTAGGGTCAAGCCCTGGTGATGATGCGAGAGCAAGTATTTCTCCATTTCGTGGGTCAATTGCCACCACACCTCCCGCTTTTTGAAGGCTATCAAAATTCAGCATTATTACCCGCTGAAGATCGGCATCGATAGTAAGAATCAAATCAGAGCCGGGAATCGCCGGCATTTTATCTCGGCCCTCATACTGTCCAATTATCTGTCCGCGCGCAGAAACTTCAATGTAGTCAGTTCCCTCTATTCCCCGGAGTTCCTCATCATAGGCCTTCTCTATGCCTTTTTTCCCCATCAGGCGCCCCGGGCGATATCCCTTGGGTGATTGAAGATCTACTTCCTCCGGCGAAACCTCGCCAAGATAACCAATAAAGGTCTCAGCTGATATTCCCTCCACATATCTTCGGGCCGATTCCACACTATAAATAACACCGGGATAATATTCGGCATTTTCCTCAAGGGCGGAGATTACTTCTATTCCCTGATCTCTTCGTACCATGGCGGGGATATAGATGCTGGTATAATTGGCCGCCGCTTTAGCTTTAATGTCTGATGTATCCACCCCAAGAAGGGCGCTCAAACGGGGTATAGTGACACCTTTAACCTGCTCACACGGAATAATTGACACCGTAAAAGATACTTTGTTATCCGCAATCATTTCGTTGTTGCGGTCAAAAATTACTCCCCGTTTTGGAACAATCGGCCGAACCCGAATGCGATTATCCTCGGCTTGCCTTAGGAAATACTTATATCTAATAACCTGATGATAAAACAATCCGCCGATTATTACTATCAATGCCAAAAGCAGGAATCCCTCGCCCATACGGGCACGAAGTTCCTTATCTATCTGATATCTACGCATTTTAATCTATGATCTGGCGTGATGGAAACCGGCAAAAAAATTGCCGAACATGAAGAATATCCATCCGGGAATAAGAGAATATACAACACCGGGTAGAATGTACCTAACCAGCGAATAAGTCAAATTTTCAAAGGACAAAATCGAAGTCAACAAAATATTATGCGCAATGAGAGCCGCTGTTAGAAGAATCAATTTGGAGGCGATCGATTCAAAGTTTAGTCTGGCGCTGATTTGATTGACTCCGATGGCGATACCGACAAAAATCATCATTTCCCAAGGCATTATTTCAAGACGTTGAGTCGATGATACAATTCCCAGCAATATTGCAAACCATATTGAAAGCGATTCGCCAAAATACAAAGCCGCAACTGTGACCAGAATCATTGCAAGGTCAATATTCACTCCATAAATAGAGGTTACATCAACCAATATGGAATTAAAGAATGCCATCAAATATAGAAAAAATAGGCAGGAAATAAATTTCACCTTCGCTCCCCAATGACAACATATAATTCGTCAATTTCAAAGAAATTTACTGCAGGTCTTAACTGCACATTCTTCAACACCTCGCCCTGATTAGGAAATATGGTGTCAATCATGGCAACCGCCAATCCTGGGGGGAACACCCCCCCGAGACCGGATGTCACAATCAGGTCGCCTTTCTTTATTTGAGCATCAGCCGGCATATTAAAAAGAGTCATGCCCTTATCGGGAGAGTATCTTACCGTGCCCATTTGATGAGTTTCCGCAACCCTCACCGCCACGGAATTACCCGGGTCGGTTAATAACTGCACGGTGGCTGAGTGAGACATAACATCTTTAATTTTGCCTGCCAGACCAAAACGATTAACTACAGCCTGATTGACCCTAATGCCGTCATCACTCCCCTTATTTATCATGGCTCCGATGGGATAAAAATGCTGAAACACAGATATGATTTTGACCGGCAATACCTGATAATCTCCAACAGGCCGAAAACCAATCAAGTCGCGCAACCGGCTATTCTCACGCTTGGCCTCTTGCAAGGCGCTTAATTGAAGCCCCAATTCCATCAACTGTTTTTTGAGTTGATGATTTTCCTCAACCACATTACGAAGCGCCTCAATATTGGTTTTAAGCTTTACGAAGGGAGAATAAAAGGCAGTAAAGGATAAATCACCAAGCATAGGACGAACTTGGTCGTTCGATAGTATTACCAAAACAATTACGGCAATTGCCAAAATAAAATTGAAAAACCGACGATTTCTAAAAAAAATCGTCGATGACCATGCCATATAATAGGAGCCTCCATGCCCCGTTTTTAATTATTCAACGGTATCAATCATCTGAAGTAATTCCCCGGGCGAAGTAACCTTCATCATTTTAGTGCGGTTTTCTTCAGATTTCATTATGTATGATAGTCTTGCCATGACATTAAGATGGGCGCCAATGGCATCCTCAGGCGCCGCTATCAGGAAGTATAATTGAACCGGCTTATGATCCATGGCGTCAAATTCAATCCCCTTTTCAGACCGGCCAAACGCAATTACAATTCCTTTGGTCGCCTTGGTCTTGGCATGAGGGAAGGCTACTCCATATCCCACCCCTGTGGTTACAAGATTTTCTCTTTCCATCACATCATGGAGAAGCTCTTCAGTATCCTTGACAAGATTCGACTTCCCTGCCAATTCCACCAATTCTTTTAATACACCATTCTTATTGGTTGATTTTAAAGAAAAAGTTATCAGTTCTTCCGAACAAAATTTTGACAACTTCATATATGTACCTCAGCTAATATTTTTCAGCCTCTTCAACAAGCAAAATAGGAATATCGTCCTCAATCCGATACGCCAATCGGCACATATCACATTGAAGTCTATTTTCATTTTCCTTATATTCCAACAGCCCTTTGCACTTGGGACAAACAATTATGGTTAATAAATCCTTCGATAACGCCATAGGCTATTCCTCCTGCTCCCTATATACGCCCATTCCTCGAAATTTCTCGAGCCGTTTTTGGAGCAATTCATCAACTGGAACCTTTTCCAATTCTGTCAGAGTTTCAATAATTTCCTTTTTCAGATTGCCGGCCATCTCCTTATAATCATTGTGCGCTCCGCCCGGAGGCTCTTTGATAATTTTATCAACAATTCCCAATTCAAGAAGGTCCTCCGATGTCAATTTTAGAGCTTCAGCCGCCTGCGGTGCCATAGCGGCATCCCGCCAAAGTATGGCCGCACACCCTTCCGGCGAAATCACAGAATACCATGAATATTCAAGCATATAAATCCGGTCGCCAATACCCAGTCCAAGAGCGCCACCAGAAGCTCCCTCACCAATAATTATAATTATAATTGGGACTTTGAGGACAGACATTTCCCTGATATTTTTGGCAATTGCCTCCGCCTGTCCCCTCTCCTCCGCCCCGATTCCAGGGAAAGCTCCCGGGGTATCAATTAAGATCACTATTGGCTTTTCAAACTTTTCTGCAAGTCTGAAAAGCCTTAACGCTTTCCGATACCCCTCAGGATGCATCATCCCAAAATTTCTATAAAGCTTTTGCTTGGTATCTCTTCCCTTTTGTTGTCCAATGATCAATACCGGTTTCCCATCTATTTTGGCAAACCCCCCAACCAAAGCCTTATCGTCCGCAAAACAGCGATCTCCATGAAGCTCCATATAATCAGCAGTCATCAGTTCTATATAATCCGATGAATGCGGACGACGCGGGTGACGAGATAATTGAACTTTCTGCCATCGCGTTAAACTGGAGAATATTTCCTCACGCAGTTTATTCATTTTTGTCTGAATGGAGATTATCTCGCCATTCATATCAATATTGGCGCCGGCCGCAAAATCCCTCATGTCGGAGATTTTCTTCTCAAGCTCCAATATGGGCTTCTCAAAATCTAAGCTTAATCGTTCCTGCATATTCTATTTCGACGTCAACTCTGGCTAAACTCTCCTAATTCTAAAGATAAAGATAAAATATATTATAAAAATTACAACCATAAAAAGGAAAAGCAGGGTTAATAGAAGAAATCGATTGAGAAATAGCATTAAAATCGAGAATCCACCGAAAATTCCTCCAAATAAATAAAAAAGCATAATTATCTGGCTTTGGGATAACCCGGCATATCTTAAGTAATGGAATAAATGCCTTCTATCAGCCCTCATTACATTTTTCCCGGTCAAAAAGCGTCGCAAAAAGGAAGTCGCCGCCTCGGTTAATGGGACGCCTAAAACCATTAACGGCAAAAACAAGGCAACCATGGTAAAAGATTTTATTGGTACCACCAAAGATATTACTGCAAAAAAATATCCAATTAGGAGCGCTCCATTGTCTCCGAGAAATATCTTGGCAGGATATCGATTGTACATCCAAAAGGAAAAAAGCGCTCCCGATATAATCAGCGATAAAACAATAACAGAATTAACTCCAAAATTTATTCCAATTACAACCATTGTAATTAGGGCAATAATCGATACTCCTGAGGCCAATCCATCAAGACCATCAATCAGATTTATGGCATTGGTTAGAAAAGTCACCCATAAAATAGATATAATCATGCCAAAACCATTCATACTGATAACGCCAATTCCCGGAATCGAAAGAGATTCAACAGTTATACCTCCCAGAAATAAGATTAATCCTACGGCCACCTCGACAAGCAATTTTACCCATGCCGAAATAGGATATAGGTCATCTATTAGGCCAATAAGGAAGATAATTATAGATCCCAGAAAAATGACCGGCAAATACCGCCCAACTTCAATCAAAGCTGACGGCATAGACAGATTGATGCCAATTACCATTATCCAAACCGCAATAAAAATAGCCACTCCGCCAAGAAAAGGGGTGGGTTTCCTGTGGCGCTTATGCCGGCCGGGATAATCAAAAATGGAATATTTATGGCAATAATAAATCACACCCCTTATTAAAAAATAGGCAATGATAATTGAAAGCAGAAGAATCAAGAATGCGGGAAATATACTCATATTCATTGAAACAGCGACGCAATCATTTTTGCTTTTTATTAATTATCAAGCCAAATATATAATTTATGGCAAGCATGATAGGCAAAATAAAAACCGAAAATCCATTGGGAAAATACTTCAAGAAATATTTCCATACTGATATATGATGCAGTAACCTTCTCTTTTCCATTGAAATTGAGGTCCCTTCCCCCCAAAAATGCACTCCGCCCGCCTGCGGGACAAAATAAATCTTCTTGCCCATCTGACCAATTCTGACCGATAAGTCCGTATCCTCCATAAATAAGAAAAAGCGGGTATCAAATCCCCCTAATTTTAAAAAAAATGCCCTTTCGATTAACATACAAGTGGCGGCGACCGCCGGCACCTCTGTGATTTTATCCAAATCTCCGAGAGTATATCTATCATGATCATGACGCATATCCAATTTGCTCAAAATAGAGCCGCGTGAAAAAATAATATTATTAATCCTTGGAAATTGACGACAAGTTGGCTGAAAACTCTCATCAGAATTTCGCAATCTTGGAACCACGGCGCCCGCATTCGAGCGATTTTCCAAAACATCAAGCAAAACGGCTATTGATCCATTATCCAAAATTAAATCAGGATTGACCAATAAAATATATTTGCCTTGAGCCTGCAGTACTGCCTGATTATTCGCCGCTCCAAATCCAATATTCTTATCGGATTTGATTATTTTTATTGAGGGATATGCTGTCCGGGCTGATGAAATTGTAGTATCGATCGAGTAGTTATCAAATAAAATCATTTCCGATTCATACTTGATTAATTCAGCTGATAATACTTTCAAACATGAAAGTATGTGCACTGAAGAATTATGGGTAATAATAATGGCAGAAATTGATGTATTATTTTGTCGTTCAGCCACTTATTTCAGCTTGCCAAGAATAGACATCAATCTCAAATACCAGACCTTCCAGATAGCCTCGCGGACAATTTTCTTTGACATTTTGGATGCCCCATGCTGGCGGTCAGTGAAAACAATCGGAATTTCCTTTACTCGAAATCCCTTTTTCCAAATCCGAAGGGAAACTTCTATTTGGAATATATACCCATTCGATTTTATGGCATCAAGGTTGATTGCCTCCAATGTCTCCCGTCGAAAACATTTATACCCGCCAGTTGCATCCTTGACGGGAAGGCCGGTTACTATTTTCGTATAGACATTGGCAAAATATGACAACAGCAATCGGCTCATCGGCCAATTGACAACATTAACACCCGAAATATAGCGGGAGCCAAGAACCAAATCAGCTTCTTCAATAGCAATTAGAAAGTCGCGCAAATACTGCGGATCATGCGAAAAATCAGCATCCATTTCGAAAATATAATCATATCCCCTCTGCAATCCCCATTTAAATCCGGCAATATATGCCCGCCCCAAGCCCTCTTTTTTCTCACGATGCATAACATTAATGCGCTCATTTTCCTTTGAAAGCCTCTCAGCTATTTGACCGGTGCCATCAGGGGAGCTATCGTCCACAATTAATACTGAAATTCTGGAATCCAAAGGGAGTACGGCCTTGACTATTTTTTCTATATTTTCCTTTTCATTATAGGTAGGAAATATAACCAAGGCCTTTTTATCAATACTCATGCCGCCGTTTTCCCCTTCTTCTTATTTTCATAATACTGATAAGCATTGAATCCCAAAATACCGCCAACGATTAAAAGGCCAAGTATGGTAAGCATCTTACCGCGGCTATTCATTGTTCCATTATATTTGAATATAACCCGTTTGGTTCCCTCTTTGATAGGAACGGCCCTAAAAGAGCCATCGGCCCGAAGAACAGGAGCTTTTTCCCCATCGGCATAAGCCTCCCACGCATAATAATAATTATCGGCCAAGACAAGAATGCAGTTGGCCGGCGTCTGAACATCAACAACAATTGAATCAACTGCATAAGATGATATTTCAGCCGGCGGCAGGACCATTTCATTATCGGCAATATTTAATGATGGTCTTTCCTCCAGATAGACATTCTTTAACAATTCTTTTTCTCCCGAAAGAACCTTGGGGTATATATTTTTTCTATCAGGGACCACCTCATAATGATTCACCAAGAAGGCTCGTGGTAAAGCATTGGGATTTTTATACAGCACAATTGAACCGAAATCTCTATCAACGACCAGACTGCTCGGCCCAAAATAATCGAGCGGTACTTGGGCATTTTTGGATACAAGAATATACCTCGTGCCGACAAGATTAAGAAAATGGGGGTTCATCTGATTCGCAAGTGAAGGCCCCCCCAGCAAGTCATCATACCATCTAAGCTGGTTTCCATGATATCCGGTAACTACCTCAATGCCAAAAAACGGCAGATAATCATTGGCCACCGCTCCCAGATTGAGAACTCTGAATTGACCGGGAAGAGAATTGATATAGGTGGTCAGGGGAGTCGGTGAAAATGGCTGTCGATAATCATAATTTTCAATAAAACGGGAATTGAAGCGCATTCCATCAACCGCAGACAACAATGGAATAACAAGCAAAATAGGTAATCCCGCCTTGCGTGAAATAAAGAGCATCACTATCACTGAAGTAATTCCCACAAAAATAGTCACAATCCAAAATCCCGAGGTAATATTGGGAAGTTGCATCAAAGCCACTTGCCATTTTGATACATTCTCTTGAACCATTTGGGTTTTAATGTCGCTATATAAAATAGAGGTATGCAAAGATAGCATCGACTCCCCGGCAATAGAATATAATATGGCAAACAAAAATAATATTCCGGGCACAATCAAAAGATATCTCAGGAGTCTCTTCCGTGTGGCTTCAGGAATCTCTCTTCCCTTATCAATTAGGTATTGCACCCCTATTCCGGCCAGAAGCGATATGGAGAAAAGAAATAGGAACATGATTGTGCTGGGCGCACGCAATGATTTGACATTCGGTATTGTATAATAAAACAACTTGAAAATCGGAGTGGTGTCGCCCAATGCATAAAGAAGCGCAAAAAAGGCCAGCCCGCCAAAGAAATATGCCTCCCGCCTGCGCGCAAATAAGATTCCAATAAAAGCAAGGAATAATGAAATTATTCCGGCATATTCGGAATTATCCTTGAAGATATTTTTTCCCCAATAGTAATTATCTTTGCCGGCATTACTTCCCACAAAATCGGGGTTTATAAGTGATATCGCCTCTTGTTCATGCATCGACCACGATGTTGCCCAATCATACCCTCTCTTGGTTTCTGCTCGGGGAGAGTACTCTGTCGTATATATATAACCCGGATAAAACTGTATTGCGGAAATCAGAAGTGCAATTACTACCGCCGCCATCAACAATCCGGCAGGCTTGACAACTTTTGAGAATAATTGGGTCTCTTTGTATAAAATAACCAGCTTAAATAGTCCATATAGTCCAATTCCCCATAAGGCATAATACGATAACTGCGGATGCGGACTTAATATAATCACCCCAATAACCAATCCTAATAGTGCAAAATTTAATATTGGTCTTCGCTCAAATCCTCTTTCAAGAAAAAGAATTGTCAAAGGAAATAAAGTGGTTACAAATATCTTTCCATCATGACCCGGCGCAACCAGCGAAACCAAAAAACCCGAAAACATATACCCCACGGCGGACATCGTTGATGCTATTCGAGAAAGGCGAAACTGGCGCGCCGTAAAATACATAAAAACGCCCGCAAGAAATATATGCAGGACAAGATTCAAACCCAGCATGCGATAAAAATTACCGAAAAATTTGAGAATAGACAGAGGATAATAAATATCGCCATGGAAAGCGTCTATATAGGGCATACCGGCAAAAATATATGGATTCCACATAGGGACAGAACCAAATTGGTTAAAATACTCGACATAGAAATGTCTGAAGAATATTCCGGCAGTAAGAGTATCAGAACCATAAAGCATTTTATCCGAAAAAATAAACTCGCCAAAAAGAATCACCACACCTATGAATAATGCAAACAGCAGAACCGGGACATAATATTTCGATTGTTCCGGATTCCAACTTCCACGGGAATATCCTCCGGTATGCTTTTCACCTGAATCTTTTCTCTTTTTCAAAATATATCTCCGGAAATAATATTATATCTTATAATAATGGATGCAGAGGGATTATTTTTTCAATTGGTTATCAATATTATCAAGTTTCTTTCTGATGACCCCAAGCTCTTCCTTCATGGCCGCTAATCCCTCCGCCAGCAATCCCAGCATAAACAGCCCAAGCCCCATCCCAAGCAGTAAGATTACCAGATATAAAAGAGGTCTAAAGCCCAAATTGTGAAAATAACGAAGATACAGGGCAATTAGTCCTATTATTATCCCAAATCCGAACGAAATTGAGCCAAAGAGACCAAAATAAAGAAGCGGTTTCTTCAGTAGAGAAATCTGCGTTTTTACCGCCAACATATCAAGAACACCAATGGGAATCCTGAAAATGGAAAATTTCGATTTCCCCCAGCGCCTCTCATAAAGAGGAATCTTGACTTCCTCAATTCTATGTCCTTTATCGGCCGCCAATACAACCAGATATCGATGCCAATCTCTTCGCAGAAACATATCTTTAATAACATCTTTCTTAAATGCTTTGACAGAATTAAGATCATGGACTTTCAAACCAAATATCTTCCGCGATACATAATTATATATACTCGAAACAAATTTCTTTTTATACTTTCCCTGTTTCCATCCCGTAACCACATCTGCGCCCTGAAAAATCGGCTCCACCAACGCCGGAATATCCTCCGGCAAATATTGGAGATCAGCCGGATAGAAAACAAATATATCACCGGTTGATATGGAGAAACCGGTTTGAAGCGCCTCAGTCAGTCCAATATTATAGGGATGGTTCTTATACTTTATAAATGAATATTTTTCTGCTGAAGCTTTAATCTTATCATAGGTATTATCATTGGAGCCATCGTCAACTAAAATCAACTCAAATTGCCTTTTTGATTTCTCCGTCATTTCCTTGAATAGACGGACAAACTCATCAATATTGCCTTCTTCATTAAAGGCCGGCACAATGACTGAAATTATATTATTCAAAATCCGAGACTTCCCTTGCATTCAATAAACTATCAATATTTTCCCGTAACAAATCCGAGGATGGATAATATTTTCCCGCCAATTTAAACTGCTCCATCGCCTTATCTCTATAATCGGCATTCCCTGCCATTTTTGATATTCTAATATAGGATTCACCAAGCTTATAAAGCAAGTGGAAATCAGTCGGTGAATATTCAATGGCCCGCTTATAGAATAATTCCGCTTCATCATAAAATTTCAAATCAAATGCCATATTGCCGGAAATAAAATTGGCCGACAAATTTTGAGGATTTTTTCTCTGAAAATTCTTCATGTAATAGTTCCCTGAATCGGGCTTTTGATTAAAATAATGCCCTATGGCCAACTCAAACGGTGAAAGTTGATATTGGTTAGCCTTTAGATTTCCGGTAATTCCCGCCACCCTGCAAAGAAATACTTTTCTCCCTCCCACATAATAATGGGTAATATAGTAAGCGCTATCCATTATTTCAGGATAATGCTTCTTGGCATATTCCTCATTGGATTTATCCAGCAAAAGATGGGTTATGGGATACTTCCTAAAAAAAGCCGTATCAACATTGGCGACGCCAAACATATGAATCAAATTCTGCAGGATATTTTCTTGCGACAGATCGGCCGCATACGGTCCGGAAACCACCGCTTCGGGTGAAAGAATTTTCGCCAAATCCAGGGAGTTCGCCGCCGTTGTAAATGTCGCCCTGCCCGACCAATCCCAATATTTATAGATATTGGGAGTAATAGCCAAAATAATTGCAATAATGATTAGCCCCTGTTTCAGCATAATGGGTAAAGAAAAACCTGCCGGAATAAGATATTGCTTTGCTATCAATATTATTGCCGTCAGCGCAAGAGCCATTCCCAGAAAAATCATTGGCTGAAGGCTCAAGTAAAATGATGATTCGGAAAAATCAAAATACGATTTGGTTAATTGAAACAATGGGATCATCAACAATAGAAATAAAAATATCGGAAATGACCAATGAAGATTGCTTTGAGGTTTGACCTTCTGCAATTGGGAGGCAAGAAACACGGCCGCAAGCGCATATATCGGACAAATCATGATGGTCTGGTATCTAAGCGGGCGATAATTCCAAATCATCAGCCCTCCATAGGCGCCAATAATTAAAGCTATCAGGAATAAAACCCCCGGATTTATGCCCAAAAGCCCCTCTCTCCAATTATCTTTGCGAAACGCTCTACAAAAAAACATCAGCAACATACCCCAGGCCAGTAACGCCACAACCGGCATCCGGCTGAATAGCTGGCTTTTCAAGCCAAAAGACAAATATCTATAAAAGAAAATCCAAAATGATTGCAGAGCCATGGGCGATCCATACAAATCAACCGCCTGCTCCTCTACATATCCCGATACAGATTCCGCCAATAGTCGGTAGCTGAAGAAATACCAGAACACCGCCACAAAAATTAATCCAATGGCAAATAGTAAATATCTCCGGATAAATTTCGCCGGTTCATCTCGGTAATCATAGAAAAACTCATAAATTGCATAACAGACAAACGGGAATAAATAAACTACGCCAATTAATTTACTGAAAAAAATGGCTCCACCCAAAAAAATTCCTGCCAATGCCGCTGACCATAACGCCCGACTATAAACCAATATAGTTATCCCAAGAATCCCAAAGAAATTCATGCTGTTTTCAAGAAACGGCAGGCGGCCATAAAAAACTTGATTATAATCCACGGAAATTAGAGTCAGATAAATCAGAGCCGCAACATTTCCGGCCGCCTTTCGAAGAATAAAATAGATTAGAATTATTGTGGAAAAAGAGAATATTAACCCGACCATATTTGACTGGGCATAGCCAACACCAAATACCTTAAAAATGAAAAGCGCCAGCAAAGTAGTTGCAGATTTCAAGAAAAATATAAGGCGAAAATCATGAAGTGGATTAAAAGACCCATATAAAATATAATTTCTTGCATAGGAAGTATATTGCGGTGGATCGGTATAAACATCCTGGCTCGTGGTCAAATCAACCGGCGGGTCTGCGGAAAGATGATTGGCTCTAATAAAAAGAACCATTATTGTTAAAAGTGCAAATATAACCCATTCAGTCTTAATGGGTATATTAAAGCCGTTCTTACTTTCCAAAGAATTCCCTTATCTTTTCTGACACGTAATCAGCCTGATTATCGGTCATTTCCGGGTATATCGGCAAGGATAAAATGGTCTTGGCCAATCTGTCTGTGATGGGCAAATTAGCAGAGATAAATCCGGCAGAAAGATAACCCTTTTGCTGATGAATAGGAATCGGATAATGAATCAACGTTGGAACGCCGTTATCAGAAAGAAATTTCTGTAGTTCTTCCCGCTTCTCGATTTCAATCACAAAAAGATGGTACACCTGATAATAATTCTCTAATTCTTGCGGCAGATTTATCGGCAATCCGGTTAGTCTTGTTCGATAGCGATATGCCACCCTGTTTCGCTCAATATTCCATTTATCAAGATATTTCAGTTTCACACCCAAGACAGCCCCCTGAATCCCCTCCATACGGGCGTTATAACCGATCACATCGTGAAAATATTTTTTCTCCGAACCATGGTCGCGCAACTTTCGCATTTCTTTGGCAAGCCCTTTATCTGATGTCACCACCGCTCCCCCCTCGCCATAGGCGCCAAGATTTTTCCCGGGATAAAACGAAAATGCCCCGGCCAAACCATAAGAACCGGCCGGTTTGCCATTAAATTTTGCCCCATGCGCCTGACAGGCATCCTCAAGAACAATCAAATTATGCTTCACGGCAATCGCATTTATTCTCTCCATATCAGCCATATATCCATATAAATGGACCGGTATAATTACTTTGGTCATTGATGTTATAGCCGATTCAATTTTATCAATATCAATATTTCTGGTAAGCGGATCAACATCGACCAATATTGGCGTCGCCCCCGTATATATGATGGCCGCGGCCGTGGCAATGAAAGTATTAGCGGCGGTGACAACCTCATCACCTGCGCCAATCCCCATCGCCTTTAGCGCCAAAAACAAGGCTGAAGTGCCCGAATTTACCGCAATCGTTTCTTCGCATTGACAATACTGGGAAAAATCCTGTTCGAATTTGGCTACAGATGGTCCCAGCACAAAACTGGAGGTATTAATCACCTGCAAAATTGCGGCATCTATTTCAGGCTTAATTGATTCATATTGCGTCTTCAAATCAAGAAAGTTTATTTTCATAACTTTTAATCCATTTAATTGTTTTTTCGAAAATAGCAAAAGGATTGAATCAAGTCAAGCCATCAAGGTCTGGCCCTAACGGAAAAAAGGGCGCATGCCATACGCCCTTATAGAACTAATTACACCATGTCTATTTGCTCTTATAAACAATGCGCCCGCCAAGAATAGTACAATCAACCCTACCGGACAATTTCCATCCGATAAATGGCGAGTTCTTGGATTTCGAGTGAAAATTATCTTTTCTGACCGTCCATTTTCTTTCGGCATCAATTATGGTAATATCCGCCGGAGAACCGATTTCAAGTGTGCCGCCGGGCAATTTAAGAATACGAGCAGGATTAAATGACATCTTTGTTATGGCATCAGCCCAGGATAAATACCCCTTATCAATCAAATTCATTTTCACCAAACCAAGAGTCGTCTCCAATCCTATCATTCCTGGAGGCGCCTGATCGAACTCAACATCCTTTTCCTCCTCAGCATGGGGAGCATGATCGGAGGAAATACAATCAATCGTGCCATCTATTAAGCCTTCAATTATGGCTTCCACATCTTTCTGTGTCCTAATAGGCGGGTTCACTCTCAAATTCGTATTAAATTCTTTTCCGATTTCGTCGTCGGTGAGCGAGAAATGATGGGGACATGCCTCTGCCGTAACATTGACACCCTCGGACTTTGCCTGCCGAATCGCTTTAACGGCGCCTACGGTGGAAACATGGGCTATATGAAGCCTGCCTCCGGTAAAATCGCACAGTTTGATATCACGTAATACGGCTATTTCTTCTCCCACGGCGGGACGGCCTTTTAGCCCCAATCGAGTGGATTCAAAAGATTCATTCATTACGCCGCCATCGCATAGGAACTTATCCTCGGCGTGAGATATTATGGGAATATCAAACATCCTGGCGTATTCCAGAGCTCGGCGCATAATTTCCGGATTCTGTACAAAATTGCCATCGTCGGAAATTGCCACGGCGCCAGCTTTCACCAAATCTCCGATTTCAGAAAGCTCCTCCCCTTTTAATGCCTTTGTAATGGCGCCAATCACAAATACCCGCGCGTCAGAATGTTCTGCCCTCGATAATACAAATTTAACCGTTTCCTGATTGTCAATGGCAGGATTAGTATTGGGCATACAACATACCGAGGTATATCCTCCGGCGGCGGCCGCCTGACATCCCGTCATGATAGTTTCTTCATCTTCACGCCCGGGTTCACGCAAATGAACATGCATATCAATAAATCCGGGTGCAATAAGCTTACCTTCTGCAGGTATAATGCTTTCGGTTGGAATTGCGGCGATATCTCTTTGAGAAATCTCTCCGGATTTAACTATCTTTGTTATTTTCCCGTCCTTAATGAAGAGGTCGGCTTCATTGCCGAAACCGATGGCCGGATCAATGACCAGACCACCCTTGATAACCATATTAAAACCTGATACTTTCATTTATTCCTCTTCCTCCTTCTTGCCTGACAGTAAATATAGCACGGCCATTCTTACTGCCTGACCATTGGTAACCTGTTCCAATATGACTGAAGAATCACTATCGGCAACCTCATTGGTTATTTCGACCCCCCGATTCATGGGACCGGGATGCATTATTGTGTAATTTTTATTGAGCAGGGATAATCTTTCCTTGGTGATTCCAAAAAGATTAGTGTACTCCCTCTGTGAGGGAAACATCCCAGCCTGCTGGCGTTCGAGTTGGATACGCATAATATTAACTACATCTGCCCCATCGATAGCCTTATCCAAATCAGAATAAACGTCAACGCCGAATCTTTCTACTTCGAAGGGAAGCAGGGTTGATGGCCCGCAAAGAGCGACCGATGCCCCCATGGTCTTTAGTCCCCAAATATTGGAGCGAACCACACGGGAATGTTTTATATCGCCTACCATTACCACCCTAAGTCCTTTAAGCTTCTTATACTTTCTTCTTATGGTAAACATATCCAACAAAGCCTGAGTGGGATGCTCATGAGTTCCGTCGCCGGCATTGATTATATTGGAATTGACGCATTGAGTTAGGAAATATGGTACACCCGATGATGAATGGCGAACCACTACCATATCAATTTTCATCGCCTCAATATTGCGAACGGTATCTTTTAAAGTTTCGCCCTTCTTTACCGATGAAGTGGCAGGCGTGAAACTTATTGAATCCGCCGAAAGGCGTTTTTCCGCCAACTCAAATGAGATTCTCGTGCGAGTCGATGGCTCATAGAATAAATTGAGAACCGTAATTCCTCTGAGAGTCGGAACCTTTTTAATCGGGCGTTCAATAATCTCCCTGAAAGTCTCTGTGGTATCAAGAATAAGGGTGATTTCCTCTTCTGTCACACCTTCGAGCCCTAATAAATGACGAGAATACAACTTCATCTCTTATCGCCCCCCTTTTTTGTCTTCTTGGCGGCCGCTTCTTTCGGCATCGGGCGTTTCATTCCTGATTTCACTACAACCACCACCTCTTTATCATCCTTTTCCTTCAATCTAACCAAAACCCGGTCATCTTTTGATGTCGGGATATTCTTCCCGACATAATCCGGCCGTATTGGCAATTCGCGATGTCCGCGATCGATTAAAACCGCCAATTGAATGGAACGAGGGCGACCGAAATCAATAATTTGGTCCAAAGCGGCCCTGATAGTCCTACCGGTGAATAAAACATCATCAACCAGTATGACATTGCGGTCAACAACATCAAAAAGAATTTCCGTCCGCTGAATAACAGGCTGATCTAATTTGGAATGGACATCATCACGATAAAGATTGATATCCATCAAGCCTACCGGCACATCAATATTTTCAATCTGCTTGATTGCTTTGGCAATCCGTTTGGCAATATCCGCCCCGCGGCTCAGAATTCCAATAAGCACCAAAGTCTCGGCGCCGCCATTTTTTTCTAATATTTCATGGGAAATTCGAGTAACAGCACGGGCAACTCCACGCTCATCGAGCACAGTTTCAATTTTCTCCTTGGCCAAAATGCCTCCTTTAGGAATGAATATTTATTTCTTCATGCCTTTGAGGAAAAAATGAAATCTTTGAATTTATGCTGGTCTTATTTTGCAACCGGTGGGTTCGTTTCATTTTTTCCTTTAGCCGTTTCTCTGAACGGCCTTAAAAGGTTAAAAACCAAATCGATTATATATATTTTGAGAAATACGTCAAGATATTTCTGCAATCCTAATACAATAATTTATAGTGCTTCACGGAAATATTATGATATCCGGCATAAGCAATGAATATTCCAGTAGTTAATGGATGTCGGGGTGGGGTGTTTTACGCAATAATTCCAACTCACTCAGATATTTAACCTCTCCGAATTTCTCAATTTGGTATGCCACAGCCTCCGGCTGTGATAGATATGTGGAATAATCCATTGTTCTAAAAAAGTCCCCCTTGCTACATTGACAATCGAGTCTCCCTTCTTTTAATGCAATTATTTCATCAGCTATCTCGAATATAATATTCCCATGATGTGAAACAATAATGATACCCTTACCTGACTCCTTAAGCCCCAGCGCCATTTTTTTGAAAAGACCAATTCCTTCATAATCCAACCCGCAGGTCGGCTCATCAAAGAAAATAAAATCGGGATGCATTGATAATATTGCCCCAAAAGCCAGCCTTCTTTTTTCGCCTCCGGATAGAGTGAAGGGATCACGGAATGCAAAAATGTCTTTATCCAAACCGATTAATTTATAGCTATTGTCTGCAATTTCATCAATTGCAGACAATCCAAGATTCTCAGGGCCAAAGCGAATTTCCTTTTCCACGGTATCGAGGAAAAATTGTCGTTCAGGATGTTGAAATGAAATGGCAATTCTCCCCGGTATCGGTTTAAAACCTGAATATTTGATGTCTCCATCTCTGGGCAAAAGCAATCCCGCTAAAACTTGAATGAGTGTGCTTTTGCCGCTTCCTGAAGGTCCTACCAAACCATATATAAGACCATTCGATATTTGGAGATTGATATCTCTTATCGCCGGTTTATCTTGTTCATCATAAGCGAATGTAACATTGTTTAGATACATATATTTTTTATCAATTGATTTCTGAGTGGAATGGGGTACTTTTTCTCCACTATTTATCTGGGCCGCTGGATTTGACTTAATGCGATATTTTAATGGAACATCAATTCCAAATTTTAAACATCTATCCGCCTGCGAAAAAATTCTCTCAGGTTCGCCATCATCAATTATCTTCCCCTGATAAAGAACAACAATTCTATCATAAACAAGTGTGACATAGGAATATTGCGTAATTCGAATAACGGTTAAGTCCTTTTTATGTTCAATTAATCTGCCAATGGCATCGTTCAAGAGTTTCTTGCCTGATTCATCAAGGTATGAACCCGGCTCGTCAAAGATTAGTATTTCCGGATGAGCAATCATTACTGAGGCCAATGCCACCTTTTGCTTTTCTCCTCCGGAGAGATCGGAGGTCAATCTATTCCGCAAATGAAATAATCCGAAGAAATCGAGTGTTTCATTTACACGCTCTCTGATTTCAGGATGTCCTACATTTTGATTTTCAAGAGTGAAGGCAACTTCCCTTTCAACGGTTGTGGCAACCAATTGATTATCCGGATTTTGAAAAACCAATCCCACTCTTCTTTTCAGAATCCTGCTTTCATCTTCATTTGCAGGATCAAGGTCCATTACAGATATTTTGCCCGAAGAAGGCTTGATTATACCATTCATAAGAAGCGCCAAGGTAGTTTTACCGGAACCATTATTACCGATAATGGCCAATTTCTCACCCGCTGGAATTCGCAGGCTTATGCCGTCAATGGCCTTTACCCCATCAGGGTAGGTATATGTAACATCTTTGAATTCTATCATAAAAAATCCGCCGTGGCTAATAAATGCCGACGGCGGAAATAGTCAATTAGATATATTAATTAACCTTTATAGCAAACATCAAACTCTCGAGCGGCTTTAACCTCATCCAAACGGCGTACCGGAGTGGTATAGGGCGCATGATGAAGTTTTTCGGAATCGCTTTCGGCCTCTTTGGAAATGGCAATCAATATTTTTCCAAACTCGTCAAGTGTTTCCCTGCTTTCTGTTTCAGTCGGCTCAATCATAAAAGCCTCCGGAACTATCAGAGGGAAATAGACCGTCGGCGCATGGAAACCATAATCCAAGAGACGCTTGGCAATATCAAGAGCCTTGGCTCCAAGCTTTTTCTGCCTACTGCAGGACAATACAAATTCATGCTGACAGGGCTGGTTGTATGGAATATCAAACTCATCTTTTAAAAGAGCCTTAAGATAATTGGCATTTATTATGGCATTTTCCGAAACCCGCTTCAAACCCTTGGCTCCTAATGTTCTGATATAAGCATAAGCCCTCAAATCATTGGCGAAATTTCCGTAAAATGAGTGCAACCGCCCAATTGATTTCGGTCGATCATAATTAAGGAATAGGCGTCCATCGTCCGCATTTTTGGAGATAATTGGCAGAGGCAGATAATCGGCGAGATTTTTCACCACGCCAACAGCGCCTGCGCCCGGCCCTCCGCCGCCGTGGGGAGTGGAGAAAGTTTTATGCAGGTTAAAATGCAGAATATCAAATCCTATCTTCCCGGGTTTGATAATACCAAGTTGCGCATTCAGATTGGCACCATCCATATAAAGCAATGCCCCTGCGGAATGAATAACCTCTGCGATTTTTTCGATTTCCGATTCAAACAATCCAAGCGTATTGGGATTGGTTAGCATCAAAGCCGCGGTCTCATTATCAATTGCGGAGGCCACTGATTCTGGAGAAATAATTCCCCTTTCATTCGATTTGATCTGCACCGTTTCATATCCCGCCATACTTACAGAAGCCGGATTTGTCCCATGGGCCGAATCAGGAATAAGCACCTTCTTCCGGACATTTCCCTTATCCCTATGATATGCGCGAATGATTAATAAACCGGCAAATTCCCCTTGAGCGCCGGCAACCGGCTGAAGAGACATGGCATCAAATCCCGATATCTCCTTCAGATACTCCTCCAGTTCATACATTATCTCCAGGGAACCGAGAGCCGTTCTGCATGGCGACAGAGGATGCTGGTGGACAAACCCTTCAATCGATGCCGCTTTTTCATTGAGCTTGGGATTATATTTCATGGTACATGAACCAAGCGGATAAAATCCCTTATCAATATGATGATTCTTCACAGAAAGGCCAATATAATGACGCATTACCTCACCTTCGGTTATTTCCGGCAAAAGGGCGTCATTTTTTCGGCGATATTTTTCGGGAATCAATGCCATTAAATCTTTCTCGGACTGAGAGATCTCAGGTAAAATCCCGCCGCCACGCCCCGGCTGGGATTTTTCATAAATCAATATCTTTTCATTCATATATAAATAACAAACTACTTTGTTGTACTATCCGGTGGTGGTGGATTTTTTAATTTTTCTATCTGCTGATTTGCATAAGACGTATCCGGGCTATCCGGATGATTCTTCACCCACTCCTCAAAAGCCTTAATAGCCGCCGTGGTATCTCCTTTTTGTCTGTGCACAATGGCCATCCAAAGTTCAGCATCAACAGATTGCTCGGTCCCGGGGAATTTCTCCATGATTTTCTTAAATTCTCCCACGGCGTCATCATAGTTTTTGGCGCGTCTTTTTATGTCGGCAATGCTCATTATGGCATCAATGGTAAATCCCTCTTTATTATCCGGATCGCCTTGAATAACTTTTGAGAAATATCCTTCAGCTTTTTCCGGCATCCCTCTATCGGCATACTTCTCGCCTATGCGCATATTGACTTCATTACCGGCCGCCGAATCGGCCAACTTCAGGAAATAGTCAAGCGTCTGAATCCCTTTAAGATAATTATCTATGGTTGCCGTGAATTCTTCCGGAGGAAGATACCCGCCGATACGATCAATTTCGGTACCATCAGCATTAAGAAGAATGACTGTTGGGAATCCCTGAACGGAATACTTCCTTGCCGTTGCAGTATCTACCTCGGCATTAATTTTGGCAAATACGATATTCTGCGACATGGCAATAACTGCTGAATCAATAAATGTAACCGTATCAAGCCGTTTGCACCATGTACACCAATCAGTATAAAAATCAATAATCACTTTCTGATTTTTCTGCTGGGCTTGACTCATGGCTGTTTGATAATCAACCGCAAAATTAATTTGCGTGGGCGCAACGATAGGTTCTTCCTTCTTGCCACATCCGGCCAATATTCCTAGTATAATTATGGGAATAAAGACTGCGAGTAAAAGCGAATTCTGACTTTTCCTTTTCATTGTTTCTCCAATCAATTAAATAATCTTTCTGAAATCCTTTTCATGAATATCCTGTCTAAAAATCCTTCAGCGATTTAACTAACATATTGATTTCCTCGTCCGTTCTCTTTTCGGTTACCGCCATTAACAAACCATCTTTCATATTTGGATAGAATCTACCCAAATCAATGCCGGGAAGAACCTCATGTTTGTTGATACAATTTTCAATAATATTTTTGGCGGGAACCGGTGTTTTTATGGCAATTTCTCTGATATAATTTCCGGCAAAATAGGGCTTATATCCGACTATCATGGAAATTGCACTGACGGCCTTATGGGTTTTTTCCATGGAAAGCAAAGCGACTCTTTTCAGGCCAACCTTTCCCAAAAGTGATAAATATACTGTGGCAGTTGTTGCGCATAATGCTTGGTTGGTGCAAATATTCGAAGTTGCCTTTTCTCTCCGGATATGTTGCTCGCGAGTCTGTAATGTTAAAACAAATCCGGGGTTCCCGGCTTCATCAACTGTCCGCGCCACAATGCGTCCCGGGAGTAGACGCATCAGTTCTCTTTTGGCCGCAAAAAATCCAAGCAGGGGCCCGCCAAAATTGAGAGGAATGCCAAGGGGCTGGCCTTCCCCTATGGCAATATCGGCGCCGCATTCTGCAGGTGATTTTAAGAGAGCCGCCGAAATCGGATCAACGGCCGTTATCATCAATCCGCCAACCCTATGTATCATTTCCGCGACAACTTCGACATTCTCAATTAAACCAAAGAAATTGGGTTGTGACAGAACCACCCCTGCAATACTATCGCCAATAAGCTCTTTTAAACGGTCATAGTCTGTTAAGCCATCTCGTGATGGGACAATAACAATTTCGATTTTAAGACCGGAGAGATAGGTTTTAATGACGTCACGAAATAGCGGATTGATAGTTTCCGAAATTAATATTCTGTTCCGTTTTGTATGATTTATGGCAAGATGAACAGCCTCCGCGGCCGCCGAAGCGCCATCATACATCGATGCGTTGGCTATATCCATTCCGGTTAGGCGGCAAATATGCGTCTGAAATTCATAAATTGCCTGCAAAGTACCTTGTGCCACTTCGGCCTGATAAGGCGTATATGCCGTCACAAACTCCGGTCGGCTTAAAATCGTACCCACGGCTGAAGGGATAAAATGGTCGTAAACTCCACCGCCCGCAAATATAGCCAACTCAGATTTATTTTTTCGTGAAATGATTTCCATTTCCCGAAGTAGGTCCATTTCGGACAACGGCGCCGGTAAATCCAATAATTTATTCAAGCGGACATTCTGAGGTACCGGAATGAGCAATTCATCGAAGCTTTTGACCCCGATTTTTTCAAGCATCAATCGGCGGTCATTATCGGTATTTGGAATATATGGCATATTACAAATTCAATTTCCTATCCAATTAGTTTCTGATAAGCGTCGGGGGATACTAATTTATCCACTTCGGTGGGATCATTTATTTTTATTTTGATCATCCAACCCGCGTTATAGGGGTCATTATTTATGGACATCGGTTCACCCTCAAGTGCGGCATTTATTTCCACAACTTCGCCGGATACCGGCGCAAAAAGTTCGGATACGGCCTTAACAGCTTCAATGGTGCCGAAAGATTGCATGGCCTTGACTTCGGTCCCGATGGCAGGAAGCTCGACAAAGACAATATCGCCAAGCTCACCCTGAGCATAATCGGTAATGCCGATGGTGGCAACATTGCCGTCCAACAACACCCATTCATGTTCAGATGTATATCTGAGATTTCCAGGAATATTCAAAGAACACCTCCATTATTATTTATTTTCATCAACCGTCTTCACTGATGGCAAATCGTTCCGCTTCGGATCCTCAAAAATTTTCTGAATGAAGGAAGTGTCGAAATTCCCTGCAATGAAATCGGGATGATTGAATATTTTCTTATGAAATCCGATGGTGGTCGGAATTCCTTCTATAATGAATTCTTCCAATGCATATTTCATTTTATCTATTGCCTCGCGTCGAGTGCGTGCCTTTACGATAAGTTTGGCAATCATTGAATCATAATAAGGTGGAATTTGGTATTTCGCATAGGCCGCGGTATCGACCCTAACGCCATGCCCGCCGGGGCTATGAAATGAAGTAATTTCACCCGGTGCAGGGCGAAAATCTTTTTCGGGATCTTCCGCATTTATTCTGCACTCAATAGCATGCCATTTCATAACAATATCTTCTTGCCGATATCGCAACTTCTCTCCAGCCGCCACACGAATCTGTTCCTTTACCAAGTCAATCTCTGTTGATTCTTCCGTTATAGGATGTTCAACCTGAATACGGGTATTCATTTCCATAAAATAATAATGTAGGTCGGCATCAACGAGAAATTCAATTGTTCCCGCCCCAAGATATTGGATGGTCGAAGCTCCAAGCACCGCTGTTCGCCCCATAATGTTTCTCATCTCAGGAGTAATAAGCGGCGATGGACATTCCTCCACCAACTTTTGGTGCCTTCTTTGAATACTACAATCCCTTTCTCCAAAGTGGACGATATTGCCATAAGCATCGCCCATTATTTGAATTTCAACATGATGCGGATTCAATATTGCTTTTTCCATATAGACATCGGGATTTTTAAATGACGCCTCCGCTTCGACACGCGCAATCTGGAAGTTGGTAATCAATTCGTCCTCGTCTCGACAAAGACGCATTCCCTTGCCGCCGCCACCCGCGACGGCCTTTATCATTATCGGATAGCCGATTCCGGCCGCGATTGTTTTGGCCTCCTCAATGGAAGAAACCACTCCATCAGAACCGGGAATGACCGGAATGCCGGCATTTTTCATGGTTTGTTTGGCAATATTCTTATCCCCCATTTTGCGAATCATTTCCGGCGTTGGGCCGATAAAAGTAATTCCGCAAGATTCACAGATTTCAGCAAACTCGGCATTTTCCGCAAGAAAACCATAACCGGGATGGATGGCATCAGAATTGGTTATTTCGGCGGCAGAGATAATTCTCTTGGCATCAAGATAACTTAAGCTGGCAGGGGCGGGACCAATACAAACATCCTCATCGGCAAAGCGAACATGTAGAGAAGCCCGGTCAGCCTCGCTATAAACTGCAACCGTCTTTATTCCAAGTTCTCGGCAGGCTCGGATAACCCGCAGGGCAATTTCGCCACGGTTGGCAATTAAAATTTTCTTAAACAAAGTCAATCCTATTTAAATATTTCTTCCAATAATATAAAAACCATAGACTAAAATTGAATAATATCCCTTTTCTCCTCAGTCTCTCCATCATGCCAACGTTCCGCCGCACCAGTGATTCCCTTAACCCGCAGGTCAAAATCATCAGGATTGGTGCATTGATTCATTGCCTCTTCAAAGGAAATAAAGCCTGACTTATATAGACGCATAATTGATTGATCAAATGTAATCATACCATATTGAGCGCCCTGTTCAATTAGATCCGGGATTCCAGAGGTTTTCTCCTGACTTATAATATAATCCTTAACGGTGGCTGTCATTACAAGTATCTCCAGCGCCGGCACGCGCCCCGGCATATCGCTTCTGGCCAATAATCTCTGGCATACAATCGCCTTGAGTGTTCCGCCGAGGAGCAATCTAATCTGCTGGTGTTGATGAGGTGGAAAAAATGAAATAATTCTTGAAATAGTCTCTACCGCATTTAAAGTATGAAGGGTGGTCAACACCAGATGCCCGGTATCGGCGGCGGTCAAAGCAATCGACATGGTATCAAGGTCGCGAATTTCACCAAGGAGAATAATATCAGGGTCCTGCCGAAAAGCATGCCTTAAGGCAGTGGCAAAACTTTCTGTATCAGCCCCAACCTCACGCTGACTAATAATGCATTTTTTATCGCGATAGATATATTCTATGGGGTCTTCAATAGTAAGAACATTATCATCCCTACTGCCATTCATATGTTCAATCATTGATGCCAAGGTCGTCGATTTCCCTGAACCAGTTGTGCCGGTAATTACAATCAACCCCCTTCTCTCATTGGAAAGCTTTTTTATGGTATCCGGAAGATTTAATTCTTCAAATGAGGGAACGTTGGTATTTACAGCTCGAATGGCGATGCCCGCGGTTCCTCTTTGCTTAAACAGGTTGATTCTAAATCTACCCAGTTTTGCTACTGATAGCGCCAAATCCATCTCATTTTTTTTGCGGAATCGCTCAAGCTGAGTTTCATTTAATATCTGACCGACAACATTTTCCATCTCATCAATTGATATAGGATCGGTCGAAATCTGTTCCAAATGACCATTGACACGAATATGGGGACGAATGCCGACACGGACATGAAGATCTGAAGCATTCCGGTTGAGCATTTCAGCAAGCATCTGTTTAAGATTCATTTTCCTGCCTCCTGATATAAGAAATTGAAAAAATCAACCCTGCGGATCAATCAGGAACAGGACTTGCCCAAACTCAACCGGTTGAGCGCTTTCAACCATTGCTTTGGCTACTACACCGGCAACCTCGGATTCAATTTCATTCATTAGTTTCATAGCCTCAACAATGCATACTGCCTGTCCAACCGAAATCCGCTGACCATGTTTCACATACGGAGGCGCATCTGGAGCCGGAGAGGCATAAAATGTTCCCACCATAGGTGACTTGATCTCTATATATTTCTTTTCGGCAACAGGCGGTTTTATATCAACTGGGGGCAAAACTACCGGAGCAGTCGGGGAAGACGATGGCGGAGGGGTATATGGCTGAACGACGGCTGGCTTCTCGGCATGGCCGTTCCGACCCGATATTCGTCGGGTGATTTTAACCGTGCGTCCCCAGCTTGTAACCTCAAGCTGGTCAATATCTGATTCCTCCACGAGCCTAATCAGCTTTTTAATGGTCTTTTCCTTCATATATATAACCTCTTCAGGCTTTAAAAGCCAAAAAAGATAACAAATTAAAACTATAGCTCCAACATCTTTTTTGGGGCTTTTGTCAAAACCCTACAACCTGTTGTGGTTACAACAACATCATCCTCTATTCTAACCCCACCCCAACCGGGCAAATAAATCCCTGGCTCGATTGTAACCACATTTCCTCTCCTTAAAATATCCTGGCTCCGGGGGCCAAGGCTTGGCTTTGAATGTACATAAACACCAATTCCATGGCCAAGACCATGACCAAAATATTTATCGAACCCAAATTTTTTAATATAATCCCTTGCTATTTTGTCAACCATCTTTCCTTCTACGCCATCCTTGACCTTATTAATTGCTAAAAGTTGTGCTTTAAGAACAATATCGTAAATCTTTTTCTGGCGCGAGGTTGCCTTTCCAACGACTACCGTTCGAGTCAAATCAGAAACATATCCATTATACTGTGCGCCAAAATCCAGAGTTACAAAATCCCCTTTCTGAATCTTTTTATCTGATGCAACCCCATGAGGTAATGCTGAACGGTATCCCGATGCAACAATTGTATCAAATGCAGGCTTTTCCGAGCCCAGTGACATCAATTGATACTCCAATTCGGCCCGAACCTCGCTTTCTTTTATTCCCGGCCCAATATATCCAAGCATTCTCTCAAATGCCAAATCCGTAATTTCAGCCGCCTTTTGAATCATGGCAATCTCCGAATTATCCTTAACCATGGAAAATTGCTCAACGGCATCAATTGTCGGCAAAAGCAAGACATTGCCCAGACCGGAAAGAATTCTTTGCATGTCGCGGCAAGTCAAATAATCCGATTCATAACCATAACGCAAATTTTTTCCATGAAGCTGTTTCAATTCTTTAAGTTCGGCGATAGAGTCAGCTTTTGAGATTATTACTTTTGCCCCCTTGACTTCCTTTTTGGATTGCTCCTTATAGCGGAAGTCAGTTATAAAATTGGCAGAATTAGGTCTGACAATTAGTAAACCGGAACTGCCGGAAAACCCACAAAGATATCTGATACTTATTAAGCGTGTAATTATTAGCCCATCAAGATTTTCTTTTTTAATATGTTCCTGAACTTTTTTAATTCTCTGTTTATACATTCTTCTTTTCCTTATACTTTAATAGTTCCTGAGCTCTCTCCAGTTTTTCTTTTATTCGCAGATTATTATTTAATTCAAGCAATTCCATATACATATCCAAAGCCATACGTGCATGCCCCTGCAACATCAACAGATCAGCCAGTGTTTCTGTCCTAAATGGAATGCGGCGCAAATTATCTCCAACACTGGCAGAAGGTTCTTTTTTCCCCTGTAATGACAGAATTCTTGTTTCCTCAACCGGTTTATCCTCAATTAAACAGGATATTCCAAATCCATAGGGGTTTATTTGAAAAATGCGCGAATAATAGGAAAAAGCTGTTTCCTCATCATGATTACGAAATTTTAAATCGCCGATAAATTTTAGCGCCATCAAATTATTGGGGTCTTCCTGCAGAATTTTATAAAATTGCGTCTCCGCCGCTTCATTTTGACCCGATTGGAATAATGCTCTGGCATAGATGATTCTACCCGAAAGAATTTCAGGATTTTCTTTTAAGCGCATTTGACATAATTCTATGGCTTTTGAATATTTTTTATCCTTGAAATATTCAAAGGCCATGGCCGGCCAATATCCTTTTGATGCTAATTCAGCGCTTAAATCAATTTCCATAATTAGTTAATATAATTGATGCTTAGCCTATGATTGACAAATCTCATGGGATTATATCAGAGCCAATCAAACCAATCCCAAAATTCGGTTCTTATTGTGCGGAAAAACTTCCGATATATATGATAACTTATCTTCTTCTTACCGACATATATATTGGCCACTCCTGTCATACCCGGCATTAATTGATGATTCTCATTGGGAACCCGGCATTGTAACTGAAAAACCTTCTCGTTTCGATCAGTTGTCTCAATTTTATTATCAATTCTATATATTTTCCCATAAAATGATATGGCAGGAAAACTCCTGACCTTAAATTTTATCTTTTGCCCAATAACAATATCGGCCAATTCATTTTCCGGGAGGGTGATTTTGGCCTCCATTGTATCAAGATTGGCAATTTCACACGCCGTGGAACCAGTATCAACTCTTAAGACAGTTCCATTAATGGTCGATTTTATTTCGTAAGATTCCCGCTGTTGTGAATGAAAATCAATTTGGCTTTTTAATCGATTGACCTCGGCCTCTTTTGCCTTAATTTCTTCAGGGCGAGAACCTGCTTTTAGCATCCAGAGCTTGCTTCGCGTCGCCTTAAACCTCGCATCCCAAATCATTGAATCAGCATGGGCATCATCCCAATCTTGCTTGGCGATCATTCCCTTTGCCAGCATATCATTCATGCGCTGAAGATTCTGTGAGGAAAGCTTCAATTGGGCCTCCATCTCATACATTGAATTTCTGGCCTGCTCAATTTCCTGTGGGCGAGGCCCCTGTTTTAATAAAGCCAATTCTTCTTCAGCCTTCTGCAAGTTGGCAGAATATTCATTAATAAGCTGGGATGTTTCAGAATTTATCAGTCGGGCAATCACCTGACCCACAACCACGCTGTCTCCACTCCCCACCAATGGGAGCAACCGAGTCGTGGTATAATCGCTCGAAAAGGCGCTTACCTCACGGCGCTGACCGGCATTCTGATTGTCTGCCTCATATTGAAGGAGTTCGGCATAACCGGCGCTGTTATATTTAAGATTCAATGACCGCAATGGATTCAAGACCAATTCCCCTTTGATTCTTAGTCCCCATGTGCCCCAAAACACAATAACCATTACAGTAGCCAGCGCAATTAAAAAGCTCGCTATGGTAGTCCCCCGCCTTAAAAATCCCCTTCGGGCCTTCAGAACTTCACCTGTTTCCTTTGCAGTTTCCACAATTATATTCCTGAATAAAAATATCATCAGAGCGGCAAATATCATAAACCCCGTTCCGCCCAATTGGGATACCAAATATCCCGCCAAGAGCAGGAAAAAGTATCCCAGGATAAAGATTATATATATAAATGATAGGATTCCATAATAAAAATAGATTTTTCGCTCTCTTGCTGAAATAACCTCAAGGCTATGATTATTCTTGAGAAAAATATTCCTAATCAACGCTTTCCAGTACATCCCGACTTTCTTTCTTAGATTGGGAATCTCCAAATAATCACTTAAGAGATAGTAACCGTCATATTTTAATAATGGATTAAAATTAAAGAGCGAGGCTATGCCGGAGAAAGCTGTTACCGCCAAGGCTATTTTGCTTATTAGGATATCTTCAGCCGTAATCCGCCAAACAAATACCGCTAAAGACCATACAAAAAGCTGTATGAAAGCGCCTGAAAATGACACCCAAAGCCGCTTTGATTTCTCAGTGAACAACCATGAGTCGCTTACATTACAATAAAAAGACGGCTGAAAATAAAGCAAAAGAAAACCTATATCCTGAACATTACCGCCATAAAATTTGCAGGTCAGACCATGGGCAAATTCATGAGTGATCACAACAAAAAACATGGATACATATATTATAATTATTCCCTGAAGATTAAGCAGGCTCGATAACCCATCCGCCATGGCCTGGCCATTATAAATAGCCACCATAACTGCAATTATTATTGAAACTGAGGCCATCCACACGAATTTTTTTGTGAAAAAGAATCTTACATATTCAATTAATACATCAAATAATCGTCCGGGGTTGATGGCTTTCAGTTTGATATAAAGAAGCCTGCTGAACAGAGACTTTTTTGTTTCTCGACCAACCTCCCTTTGTTTTCTTAACAATTCCTGTCTTGTCAAATCATTATCAAGAAAACAAAGCGCCTGCAATTGCCCGGCAAATTCCAATATATCTGTTTCCTCAAACTCTGCGCTGAATTTATTCTTGAAATCGATAGCGATTTCTGCCAATGATTTTTTTCCATCAAAATTTTGGATGATAAAATATTCCGCTTCACCGACCATGAAAAAAGCATTAGTGATGGGGTCCTTTATCACATAATAAATAGAACCATCATCCTTGATGTTTCTTTTTACTATTAAATCATCCCTGAATCTGTGCAATTTTTCCATAAATATCACTGAACAATAATGACATGGAGAAAATATTGCATAATTATATGATAGTCAATGGTATTACCGAAATTCATAAAGAAATAGGCAGTTGGCAGACAAATAAATGTGTATAATAGCGGAAACCCAAAAGTGGTTCGAACGTTAATTCTTTTTGGCTTGACTTGTAAGAACAAAAAGGTGATTTATTAGCCAATGAAATGGTTTTCTGATAAAATTCTCTCAGCGCCGGCAGGTCGATGGTCATTGGGCATTTTGACCTTCTTATGTACGGTGTTTCTTATAATTATTGGTTATAGAACATTGGTTATTTATAAAACTGACCTACCATCATTCGAAAAACTTCATAATATTGAACCATCATTAAAGACAAAAATATATGCCTCGGATGGAACCCTATTACAGGAGTTCTATAACGAAAACCGCACTCTAACCCCATATAACAAAATTCCCAAACACATGGTCGATATATTGCTTGCAGTTGAAGACAGAGAATTCTTTGACCATTGGGGTATGAATATGAAACGGCTCTTTGCGGCGGTTGTTACTAATGTTCTGCAATGGAAAAAAGCTTATGGGGCCTCGACTATAACCCAGCAATTAGCCCGAATGTTATTCCTTCACAGAAAAAAAACTATCGAAAGAAAAATTAAGGAAGCCCTTACTGCTATCAAGCTGGAACGAACATATTCCAAAGAAGAAATACTGCAGATGTACCTCAACCAGTATTACTTCGGACGTGGCGCGTATGGGATTTCCGCCGCGGCCAAAGTCTTTTTTGATAAGTCAGCCGAAGAACTCAGTATCAATGATTGCGCTTTGCTTGTCGGTTTGCTTAAAGCCCCCAGCAGATTTTCAGCAGATTCCACTCAGCAGGCTTTACGCATCCGAAACAATTCCCTTTATTCCTATTATGATTGGGGCAAAATTTCGCGCGAAGAATATGATTCCTTGAAAAATCTCCCCATGGAGCTCAAATCACCCAAAGAAGAATCAGGACGAGCCCCTTATTTCACTGAAACCATCCGCCAATACCTATTAAGCAAATATGGCGAGGATGAGCTTTACTCCGGCGGTTTAAGGGTTATGACAACGCTTAATTGGGATATGCAGAAATCTGCCGAACGGGAGGTGAAAACCAAACTCGATTCAATGCAGGCCATTTATCAACGAAATTTTAGTGTTAATAACCCCAATTACACTTATGCAACTTACGATACAATAGGCGACCATATTTTTCCGAAAAGAGCCTATAAGAAAGTTCAGGCCGCGGCTGTTAGCATAAATAATGAAAATGGCGATGTGCTTGTGATGGTGGGAGGAAAATCTTTTGGCGAAAGCAAATTCAACCGCGCCGTGCAGGCCCTGCGCCAACCCGGTTCCGCTTTTAAACCATTTGTCTATACTGCCGCCATGGATAATGGTTATCATCCATCTGACCTTTTTTATGACAGCCCGATCGTCTTGGAAATTCCCGGCCAAAAAGAATGGCGACCGCAAAATATCGATGATGAATTCATGGGTGAAATGACCCTCCGCGATGGATTACGCTTATCACGAAATTTAATTGCCATTAAACTGCTTCAGAAACTAAATCCTCAGCAAGTTATTTTCTATGCCAACAAGTTTGGGATTACTACCCAGCTTCAACCTGTACCGTCTTTGGCAATTGGTACCGGCGAGGTGCGGCTAATTGAAATTACTTCCGCCTATACCGTATTTCCCAATGGGGGAATTAAAGTCCCCTATCGATATATCACCAAGATAATTGACCGCTATGGTAATATCCTTGAGGATAACTCCGTCGCTCCAAAAGAAGAAGTCCTCTCCGCCCAGACTGCTTATGTCATGGTAAGCTTAATGCAATCAGTCGTTGATAATGGCACCGGTCGCGCTACCCGATCGCTTGGCTTTATGCGTCCGGCCGGAGGAAAAACCGGAACCTCAGATGATTTCTGCGATAATTGGTTCATTGCTTTTACGCCTCAAATTACAACCGGCGTCTGGGTCGGATTTGATGATAAGACTTCAATTGGAAGAAACCAAACCGGCAGTGTCAATGCTCTTCCCATCTGGACCGCCATTATGAAAGTGGCGCATGATACTCTGCCATTTTGGGATTTTGAAGTCCCCGATGGAATTTCATTTGTGGATATTTGCTTGAAATCCGGCCAATTGGCGACCGATCGATGCACCGATGTCAGGCGTGAAGTTTTCAAATCTGATGATGTTCCGACCGAAATCTGCCCCATTCATCCCTCGAAACGGCTTTATGTCGGTTCGCCGGATAATAATAAGGAATATGTCCCCGAAGACAGCGTTGATATTTACCGCTTTTGATCTTCCTGTGTGATAGATTCAGCTTGACAGCTCTATTACCAAATATATATTAGCCGATATTGCCGGAGTGGTGAAATTGGTAGACGCAGAGGACTCAAAATCCTCCGATGGCAACATCATGTCGGTTCGATTCCGACCTCCGGCATTTATTATTTGTGCGTTCCATTAATCTAACCTCGCAACCCGCTCAAAGGGATTGTTCGACAAACAGCATGTTGGGCGGCTCGCCACAGAGAATCTTTATCTGCCACTAACAGCCACAAAATTTCTAAGAACCCTATGGTGTTTGGCCAATAATAATGGGGATGGCTTTTTATGCCATCCCCATGCGCAATTAAAATTGGTATCGGCTACGATCAGTAGCAAGGCGGCGGTCCGCCATAATATAGATAATTAATCAAATAGACAATATCGACAATATTGATAGAACCACTATTATTGACATCTGCGGCAAGAAGCGAAACAGGCGACGGTCCACCCTTATATATAAATGTAATCAAATGAGTTATATCTCTAATGTTAATCAGCAAATCGCCGTTGACATCGCCGCAAATATAATCCTCGCAAACATCCCCTTGATTGTCATTGTCGGAATCGTGCTGGTCGGGATTATAATCATCCGGACAATTATCGCAGACATTCCCAACACCATCGGCATCGCCGTCAGCTTGGTCGGAATTTGATATATATTTGCAGTTATCGCAAACATCGCCAAAACCGTCGCTATCAGTATCAGTCTGAGTGGGATTGCTTACTGTCGGGCAATTATCCTGAGTGCAAGTATTGGCCGGATACCCCGGATTGCCATAACCATCATGGTCGGTATCGGTGCAGGCGTCGCACGGGTCGCCAATATTGTCGGCATCGGCATCCGCCTGAGTGGGGTTTGAAATCGATGGACAATTATCGCAGACATCCCCTTTGCCATCGCCGTCGCCGTCCAGCTGATTGCTGTTCGATGTCGTCGGGCAATTGTCGCAAACATTTCCAATACCATCCCCATCGGAATCTGTCTGAGTGGGATTGGAGATTGTCGGGCAATTGTCGCAGACATCCCCCTTACCGTCTCCATCGCCATCCAATTGATTGCTGTTTGATATGGTCGGGCAGTTGTCGCAAGCATCCCCTTTGCCATCCCCATCACCATCCGCCTGAGTCGGATTTGAAATGGATGGGCAATTATCACAAACATCCCCCTTACCATCGCCATCAGCATCCGCCTGAGTGGGGTTTGAAATGGATGGACAATTATCGCAAACATCCCCCTTGCCATCGCCATCGCCGTCCAACTGATTACTGTTCGATGTCGTCGGGCAATTGTCGCAGACATTTCCAATACCATCCCCATCGGAATCTGTCTGAGTGGGATTGGAGATTGTGGGGCAATTGTCGCAGACATCCCCCTTACCGTCTCCATCGCCGTCGGATTGAGTCGGATTATACGCCATGGGACAATTGTCGGCGGTGTCGGGAACCCCATCGCGATCATGGTCAACAAAGCTAACCGTCCAACAGGTAGTCGGAAAAGACGGAAAAGGCGGTTCGGTCTCATCCATTATCCAGTCATAAGTATTATCTTCCGCATCGCCTTGGGAAATACAAAAAGTGCCACTGGTGGCATGGACAATGATGTCAAAAACCAGAATCTTGATCTCTCCCAGATCAGGAGCGTAGCCGATATTGTTTCCAACACCGGTATAGTTATAAAGATCCGGCAGGACACCATCCCAGCTTTCCGCATAGGTGGTTTTGAAAAAATCCCAAAAACCCTTAAACTGAGTTTGCGGAACCAAAGCCGTATCGCCCCAGGTAACATTGGATACTGCCCCGGTGCCGGTGAAACTAAATGGCGTTGACCAAGTCATTCTCGGAGTAGTACCTCCGGCATTAGTGGAATAAACATTAAGCTTGAAAAGCGTGTTGGGCAATATTTTAATTATGCCCGAATCATCCCAGATGCCGGTTCCGGAAAGATCCGCCCTAAATGTTAGAGTCCCATAACCCTGCCCATAAACCGGCAGTGTCAGGACTATTAACAGGATTAAAACCAAGAGAGTTAAGGAGTGACGCATTTTCCCTCCAACGGTTCATTTGTGACTGATATCTACCAATAAGATAGGCCGCAAGAAATGGTTGTCAAGCACAATTATGTGAATAATAATCTATGATAGTGTCTTTAATGACATTAGGAAGGGTATAAACCGGGCAGATAGGTAACAGAATAGACTTGGGACATAGGTAACAGTTATTTTACGGTCTATAAACAAGGAGGTTTATAATGCCGTGGAAAA
>JAGVEJ010000039.1 GCA_020058225.1 Candidatus Zixiibacteriota bacterium
GTATGGATTCCGCTGATATTGAAAGACATGTCCGCACCTTCATGTATTATACTTTTGCTTTTTCTTGGACTAATATTGACAAGAATTTTGATTTAGTGATGGGGCTGAGTTTTGGTTCATGGACTGAAAGGAGAAATTTGTTGGATGTCTCTGAGCCGGATGGATATCATGATATAATTTTACAGGGGCGTTATTTTTTGCAAAAAGATGAGAGAACATCATACATTCCTCACTTAGGCATCAGTTTTGGATCGCATGGCGCTTCCTACAGAGGCATTTTATCAAGATCTATAAGCAGTAGTATATTTCAGGTTAATGCCGGATGCGGAGCTAATTTGAAACCGAATGAAAAAGCTTTAATCGCAGGTGATTTTGGATTTCTGGTTTCCTCAAAAAAAAGAGAACAAAGTGACCAATTCAAAACCAGCGAACTGAAAGAATCAGATTTCAAATTGTATCTGCAATTAGGGGCAGAAGGAAATTTGAATAAATGGATGAAAATACGTATGGGTGCGGCTGATGTCCTCAATCTAAAAACGAATGAAGTCAAACCATATACTACGTCAGAATCATATAACTCTAAGATTATTAGATTTGGATTTCCCAGTGCAACTTATTTAGGGCTCGGATTTCAATTTGGAAAACTTGATGTGGACACATATATCAATCCCAAAATATTTCTGGAGGGATTTAATGTTTTTTCTGGAAGAACCAATAGCATGAATTTCCAAATATCTGCTTTATATAATTTTCTATAAATATCCCAAATTAATTCTACTAAATAAAGGCCTCGCCAAATGTCGGGGCCTTTATTTATGTCGCAATTTGATACTTTCAAAAATCCCAATATTGACACATGGCAATTAGGACATTATCTTGCAATTCCCGAGAGAGAAAAATAACAGAGAGGGTAGTAAAAAATATGAGTTCTGATTCAGTTTTGGGACGAATTTTTTCCAAGGCAAGAAATATCCGTCTTTTGCCGCCGCGCGATGCCCGATTTTATGTGTTGTTTGGTGAGATGGCCGAAACCTTAATCGAGACCAGTTCGGAATTGATTACGATATTCAGTACACCCATTGAGCGAAGACATGAGATAGAAAGAAGGATACATGCCGCATCAATCAGGGGAACTCGAATTGTTGATTCCATGGAAGACCTTTTAAGAATCGCCCAACAACCTCCCTTTGACCGCGCCGATATTGCCGAGCTAATGGACGGTATGTTTAAGGTTTTGAAATATATTAAACATGCCTCCAATCGATTTGTCATCTATAATTTCCCATCAAGCGATAAAGAAATGCGCGAGTTAGCGCCAAATATTCATAACGCCTGTCTTGAAATTGCCAATGCCATTAAATCGCTTCCCAGAAATAGGAAAATTGAATCCCATTGTCATGCCGTGGAGCGGTATGAGAAGGAAGCGGATGATATTTACCATCAGGGTTTAGGGCGTAGGTTTGCGGAAATTCGTCAGAATCGATTTGATACGGAAAAGATGATAGATCTGCTCTGCGAAACGGCGGGCAAAGATTACAATCCGCTTGATATTTTGGCGGTGGAACGTTCCACTTTGCAATATACCCGCCACGTTGCTATTTTCTTTATTCTTCGTGAGCTTTATGTTGAATTGGAAAAGGCGTCCGATTCTTGCACGGGAGTTACGGTTTGCCTGAAGAGGATGGTTTCCACAAATGTATGATTCAACCTTATTGATTCTTATTATTGCGGCGGCGTTTTGGTATGATTTTGTCAATGGCTTTCATGATGCCGCCAACGCTATCGCCACAACCGTTACCACTCATGCCCTTTCTCCTCGAAATGCAATCATTATGGCACAGATTTTAAATTTTGTAGGGGCTCTTTTGCATACCGCGGTGGCATATACTATCGGGAAAGGAGTAGTGCAGAGCAGCGCTATTGATTTGCCCATACTCCTTGCGGCAACAATGGGCGCGATTTCATGGGGATACTTTACCTGGTTTTTTGGATTGCCTTCATCATCTACCCATGCCTTGGTTGGTGGTCTGATGGGTGTGGCTCTTTTTGCAAATGATTTTAATTTTGGAATTCTTGTTGAAGCCGGCATCCGTAAGGTCCTAATTTTCATGGTGGTTTCACCATTGCTTGGAATTATCGGCGGTATGCTTCTATTGATTTTATTTAGCTGGATTTCATGGAAAACTCATTACCGCAAATCGGTTGGCTTCTTTAAAAAGTTCCAAATACTTTCGGCATCATTTATGTCATTAACTCATGGAATGAACGATGCCCAAAATTCTATGGGCATTATTACTATTTCTCTTGTTACCGCAGGCATAATGAATGAATTTTATGTTCCGATGTGGGTTCGTCTGGCGTCAGCATTTTTTATGGGACTTGGAACCTCTGTTGGCGGCTGGAGAATTATCAAAACAATGGGTAAAAAACTTACCAATCTGCAAGAGCCAATTGATGGTTGTGCCGCCGAAACCGCCGCCGGGACGGTTATTCTCGGAGCATCCCTTGTTGGCGCGCCCATTTCAACTACGCAGGTTGTAACCGGCGCCATTGCGGGCGGAGCCATGGCGTATCGCTTAACCAATGTCCGTTGGCGTGTAATGGGAAATATTGTTCTCGCATGGGCGTTCACCTTCCCGGGCGCCGCCATTTTCGGAATATTATCCTATTTGCTTGTGAAAGCATTTTTTTAATCCAAAAATTACTGGCTTTTTTCTGAAGATCTTGTAAGTTTCAGGCTTATTCTTAAAAATATTTTCCGAAATAAGACGGATGTCACCCTCGACCAAAAATAGGGATAGGCACGGGAAGCCCAACCTGCTATCATCGCGGCGTCGTCCGCCGCTCTTTTGGGGTTCTTCAACAAGCCCCTTTGATCAGGGGTGACGCCTATCTTATTTCGGAAAATATTTAGAAGAATCAGTATAACAAAAAATGCGCCATAAAGGACTCGAACCTTTGGCCCGCTGATTAAGAGTCAGCTGCTCTACCAACTGAGCTAATGGCGCATTAAATCCCGGCTTTCACCGGGATGATATTTTGAGGGTGGATGGGATCGAACCATCGACCACCTGCTTAAAAGGCAGATGCTCTACCACTGAGCTACACCCCCATATTTATAATAGGGCAGACCAAAAATATGAATCTCGTCCAATATGTCAAGCCGGAAATTGGGTTATTTTATTCCCAATAACTCAACTTCAAATATCAGGACTGCATCAGGCGGTATAACTCCTGCCGCGCCTCTTGAACCATAGCCCAAACCCGGCGGGATAATCAGTTTCCGCTTGCCGCCGACTTTCATAGTCATTACGCCTTCATCCCAACCCTTGATAACCTGGCCCATTCCAATCATAAATTCAAACGGCTCGTCCCTATCGACTGAGCTATCAAACTTCTTGCCATTGGTTAGCCATCCAGTATAATGCACCGAAACTTTATCCCCCTTCTTCGGCTCCGCTCCAGCGCCCACTTTCAAATCAATATATTTTAGGCCGGATTGAGTAGTTATCTCCTTTTCATCTATCTTCTTCTCAGCTTTCTTTGCCTCTTTTTGTTGGGTCCTGGCTTCTGCCTTTATCGTCTTGACGGAATCCGCTATACCCTTTTTGGCCTCAGCTTCCATCTTATGTTCTTCAGCCGCAGGCGCCTTGGTTGATTCAATTTCAACTTGTTTGACTTCAACTCCGCAATTCTTGGCATTTGGAGCGATTTGGGCGCTATCCGCCTTGACGGTATCCTTTGAAATCTCACCGATTACAAGAAAAAAGGAAACCAGAATGGATAATAGAATCATTATAACTCCTATGTTTAATTCATAATTAACAAGAATATATTAAATATATTCCCTTTTGTCCATAGTGACCGTTGAAAAAGCCGGATTTACCGTGTTCGTGCTTGGCAGATGTTCACATCTGCCTGTGTTATGCAATAGCTTAGGGGCAGATGAGGATTCGCCGCGGCGAACCGCCCACACATTGGGGGTTTTTCAACAAGCCCCCATAGTGATAAAGCCATTCTGATAGACCAAACAAATATAAATCGGTGGATTTAGGTATCCACCGATTATCATACTCTTGTCGCA
>JAGVEJ010000012.1 GCA_020058225.1 Candidatus Zixiibacteriota bacterium
CAAGAAGATGGTCCTCTTGAAGTAACGTCCTGCCCGACCTGACGTAACTTCAGGATAACACCACATAAATCCGGGAATCCTTCAATGGATTCCCGGATTTTTATTTGGGAAAATTAAAATCAAATACCTAAAAATAATCATATTGGTGGGGATTATAATGGAGAGGGGAGGATTCGAACCTCCTTTTTGCATTCTGGCACAACATGTTAATCATGGTGTGCTCAAAATGCGCTTAAAAGCTTAGCCTTTGAATTTCGTTTCTGTGAATACTCGGAGCCATGTGGGAATAGACCATTGTGGTCGTAATGTGTGCATGTCCTAATAACTCCTGAACTACCGGCAAGGGCGTTCCCGACATCACCAAATGAGATGCAAAGGTATGCCTTAAATCATGCAATCTTCCACTGAATCCGACCCTGTCCAAATAATACTTGAATTTTACTGACAAAGCGCGGGGACTATTGCAGAATCTGTAAACATAAATATCTCCATTTTGTTTTTGAGAATGCAATTCCTTCAACAGTTTTAGACATTCATTATTCAAGGGAATATTACGATCTCTTTTCCCCTTTGGAGTAAATCCTTTGTACGCTCTTACCCAAATTTGACTATTAACAAAATCTATGTCTTCCTATCTTAATGCCCAAAGCTCGCCCAATCTTATTCCAGTATAGACCAAAATATGGATAGCGATTTGGAGATCTTTAGGTGCATTTTCCCATAATATCTTAATCTGATCTTTGGAAAAAAAATTAACTTTCTTAATCGTTTTCCCAGAGATATTCGCGTCCCTGATAGGGTTCTCTTTAATCAGATCCCATTTGATGGCGCGATTTAGGCATGCTTTCAAGCTGGCTAAATATTCTTTCTTTGTTTTTGTGGCTCTATTCCTTAATACATTCACCAGAAAATCGTCGACTGTCTTTATATTGATACTTGAAGCTTTCATTATATCTTGCTCATTGAGGAAATTAAGCCATTTGCTGAGATACATTTTGACGTGGCGGCCATATTCAGGAACCGTGTTTTCATCAACGTACGAAAGGTAGCGATAAACAATTTGATTGAGGCTTTCCTCTTTATGCCTTCTTCCCTTTTGGCCGACAAGATTCCCTTTGAAAAGCTGCAACTCTAAATCTTGTAAAGCAATTTCGGCGAATTTCCGGTTCTTGGTTTTGGCACTCTTCCGGCATTGCTTTCCATTAAATCTGTAGTTTACATACCAATTGCCATTTCTTTGAAACAAATTTGCCATACTCCTACCCCATTTCTCTTATGATTTGTTCAAAAGGTTTATACTCAAAGTATTTTAGGACCTTTTGCCTGTCAACCATAATTGTGCTTCCGATTTTTAGGGAAGGTAGTCTTTTTTTGGGGTCGGGATGATACAGATATTTATCCAAAGTTTTCGGCGCAATTCTTAAAACGCGACATACATCCATGCGTGTCCAGATAGCTTCTTTCATCAATTCTTCAGGCGATTTTCTATTTGCGCGAGGCATTGTTATTCTTGAATCGATTTAAGGGTTGTGAGATAGAGGCAGTTTTCGGATCCGATACATTGGAGAAGTTGTCTGATTGAGCTTCCCTCCCGGCATCCATACAAGTATTCTTTATTGTCAAACGCGGAACTTATAATAATCTCAATTTCACGGTCTTCAAGGACCGGTTCGTTTTGGAGATTCCAGATGGATTTCAGAATAATTTCGGCCTGTTTGCGTTCTATGCCAAGGCGGCGAAGCTCAGAGGCGATAATATGTCCGGTCTGATTTCTGTTTCCTTCAGTTGCGCCTTTTAGGATAGCATTTCGAATGCAATCTTTCATGAGCGGCAGATTTGCAGTTGTGAATCCACTTGAATGCGTTCTTTTATCTTGCCGGCAGGAGTTCATTTGCTTCCAGATTTCCGGGAAGCTGCTCTTGAGAATATGCATCGGATTGACCGTTGTTACTGACGCCAACACTTCGAATTGATCCTTTTCAGGCTTTAAGTCCTTATCCAGAAAGAGGCACCGGTTGTCAGTAAGCTGGTGTATTCCAAGAGGCGCTTTGACCAGACTGCCCAGTTTCCCAGAAGAGATGAAATCTTGTTTTGGGAAGACTTCGTTATTAAAGGCAAATGCCCGCGATAGAGCTCGGGCAAATCTATTGGGATAGGGCCGGTCAAAGAATATCCATACATGATATCCCTTTTTTCCGGAGAACTCTGTCAGGAAGGGAATCTTAAACCGGCGGGCATGATTCTGAACCTCTCTGACGGCAGCTTCTTCCAGGTCATCTATATCAATGCAGAGCCATTTTGACATGCTATCTGATGAACAATATAGCCCAATGGTCTTATCTCCTTTCAAATGAGACAGGATTATCTCATCCGTCAGCTTCTCCCCCACAACCGTATATCCGCCTCCATTGTCCTTAAATTGCAATGGGAAGCAATCGTCTCTTTGAATAAATCTTTGCCTAAAAAGGCTTATCATTTTCTGGGTTCGAGACAACTTTGCACTCTCCTTATCTGCTTCCATTCGGATAGCGGATGAGGAGAGGCGGGCGTTTCAGTTGCCGAGACTGATTTTTGGAGAATTTCTGACCTGCTCGATCGTTTGATCAGAGGAGAGAATAACCTCGATGAGGTCGCGGTAATAGTTGATAAATCTATCCGGACTCCCAAAGCAGATATCATCCGGCAGGAATGCGACATATTTTTCAACTATTTCTTCAACAATTCGCTTATGGGTATTCCAGTCGGAGGGGTCAATCAATACTGAAAACTGGCCGTTTGTGTATCTAAATATCTCTCTATCCCGGATGCCTTCCGCCAGCTGACTCAGCACAAAATCGAATCCCCTCCCCTGGCTGTCAACGGCGTCAAGATAGGCCGCATCATATCCCTGCATCCCACCATTACCTTCATAATGACGTTCCAGAAGGTCAAGGCCTTCTGCCATGGCCGCCCTCAATGAAATCCTTCTTGGCGCCAGCAATCCATCGGAGTAGAGATATTGAATAAACAGGGCGGTTTGCTGATTGAAATCACGATGGGATTTGATCTCCATTAATCCGGTTTTAAAATGCCGGCGGGCTTCATCTATTCTCTCATGAATAATTCTTATAACAGAAGCGCCCCGCAACTGCGCGAATAATTCATCCAATGAAAACATTTTGCATCTTCTCAATCAAATTCTTCATATTTGAAGTCACCATCTTCGATCCCTGCATCGGTGTCCGCGATAACTCCGGAAATTGCCGCAAACCGACCGCTGGAATGGCCGCTCCTTGCCGCAAGCATCTCCTTGACCTCGGAAGACGGCCGACAATAGTCCAGGTGGGATGCATCAATGGTATAAACCGGGCAGATAGGTAACAGAATAGACTTGGGACATAGGTAACAGTTATTTTACGGTCTATAAACAAGGAGGTTTATAATGCCGTGGAAAA
>JAGVEJ010000046.1 GCA_020058225.1 Candidatus Zixiibacteriota bacterium
AAACGTCGGTTGGCTCTCTCGGCGCTAATGGCCGCTTTCCCGGCCATGCTTATTATGAAGCAACCTGATTTGGGGACATCCCTTGTTTTTGTGGCGGTTCTTGCCAGCGTCTGGTTTTGGGCGGGATTATCTCCTTATTATCTGGCCTTAGTGTTTTCTCCATTTGTATCGCTAATTGCCGCCTTTCATTGGTTGACTTGGATTATTTATCTTGCAATTCTAATTATATTTCTGCTCCTCTTGCGCCCGGGCATTTTATTCGGCGTTGTGACTATGGCTGTAAATTTAATTTTTGGAGTATTTACCCCATTTATTTGGAATCATCTGGCGGATTATCAGAAATTGAGAGTCCTGACATTTCTGGATCCCGGGAGAGACCCAAAGAGCGCCGGATATCAAATAATCCAGTCTAAAATTGCCTTAGGGTCTGGGGGACTGATAGGCAAAGGATATCTTGGAGGTTCTCAGAGTCAGCTGAAATTTCTTCCTGAAAGGCATACTGATTTTATTTTTTCAGTCTTAGGCGAGGAATTTGGATTTTGGGGAACGACTATTGTGGCGCTGATTTTCGGGTATATGTTTTACCGAGGCATCCGGATTGCCGCCCGATGTCGCTCAAAATTTGCCTCAAATCTGGCATGGGGAGCGTTGACCATCTTATTTTTTCAATTTTTTGTCAATACGGGAATGACTTTCGGATTGATACCGGTTACCGGTTTGCCATTGCCGTTTGTGAGTTATGGAGGAACATCGCTTTTATTATCATGGACATTAGTGGGTATTATTATCCTTGCCGATTATAATAGGACGGAGTATTAATTTTCATTTGATTGGAAGATATGCGTCTTAAATTTTCCCATGCGGTTATTATGGCAATATTTCTTTTTAGCGGTGATATGGCGCTTTCATTGGAACTGCGGGATGTAATTCCTAAGGATCAAATTCAGGCCATCGACACAATAAAGAATTATATGCAAAAGGGGACTATTATGATGGGCGGATTGGAGGGAACCGCTGAATATGCTTTTTCCTCTCCTGACAAGTACTTGGCTACTTTTGACCTTGGCAAATTGAGGATTTCGCAGGGATTTGATGGCAAAACCGCTTGGATGATTGATCAAAATAATCAGGCGATGGAAATTTCGGGCAGTGATCGCCGGAGCGTTATTAATTCGTTGTATATTGCCGGCCAATCATATTTGTTTGAAAATAAATATCCAGGGAAGGTGAAATTTTGGAGTGATTCCGAAATCAACGGCATTAAATATTTCATCTTTAAGGCCTACCCCGATGGCGGTGATTCAATTATTCTTCATTTGAATTCGGTGACTCGTTGTATTGATATTGTACAGGAATATAAAGATGAATTATCAATTAATACCTATTTGGAAGATTACCGCTCTTTGAATGGATATATGATTCCTTATATACTTCGAACCGAAACATCCATACCGCAGTTAAACTCAATTTTTACACTTGAGAAAATGGAAGTCAATATTTTATTAGATGGACATACTTTTGAGATGCCCCAGCAATCAAGGCTCGATTATTCTTTTATCACGGATGCAGATTCAGTGATTGTACCGATTGAATTGATAAATGGGCATATTTTTGTGTTGGCCAAGATCAACGGATCTAAACCCGCTTATTTTATGCTTGATAGCGGAGCGGGAATGAATGTCATTAATCGGAATTTTGCCGAAAAATTGGGAATTAGCCTGGAAGGGGATTTTGCGGCTAAGGGTGTTGCCGGATATGGTTCAGCGGCAATGAGTTATGTTGATTCTATTGAAATTGGAGGGGTAAGACTCTATTCACAAAATATTGCTGTTGTTGATATATCAAACCTGGGCATTGCCGTCCATGGCGAATTCGGTGGAATCTTAGGATTTGACCTATTATCCCGATTTCCGATTCGTATAAGCTACAATGACTCACAGGCCACTTTTTATAATGCGAATAGATTTATTGCTCCGAACGATAGCAATGCGATTTCGCTCGATTTCCTGATGAAAATTCCCGTCATTGATGCGGAACTTAATGGTTATAAGGGGAGATTTGCCATAGATTTGGGGAATTCACTTGGTCTTATTTTGCATAGTTCGTTTGTGGATAAGTATAATATTAGCAGGGAATTTACCGATATTAAAGAAATGAAAGTTAGTCTTGGCGGTGTGGGAGGCCAAACGGAGGCGTATGCCGCTATGGCCAACGCTTTTACCATAGGCTGGTTTATAATTAAAGCCCCACCATTATTGGTTGCCGGGGGAAATAAGGGGTTAATCAATTCAGAAGAATTGGATGGAAATATTGGAAATCTTATGCTGAAAAAGTTTGATTTGGTATTTAATTATGCGACCAATAAATTATACTTATTTCCAAGGACATCATCGATAAATAGATTGTCAGAATCAAACAAGCCTTGACATATTATGGGTATAGGATTATATAAGCGCCAAAAAATTCTTGATTAGAAGGTAGGATAAAAATGAGAGTTGGAATATTGACCGGTGGCGGTGATTGTCCGGGTCTTAATGCCGTAATCAGAGCGATTGTTCGCAAAGGAATACAAAATTACAATTATGAAATGTTGGGTATTATAGAAGGATGGAAAGGTCTCATCAAAGACGGCCTAATTAAGCCGCTTGAATTGAGTGATGTTTCGGGTATTCTTCATCGGGGAGGCACCATATTAAAAACTTCCCGCACTAATCCATTCAAGATTGAGAATGGCGTAAGTACCATCAAGGAAAATTTGAAAAAGAACAAAATCGACGCCCTTGTGGCAATTGGCGGTGAGGATACTCTTGGGGTGGCGGCCAAGCTGTTTCAAGATGGAATACATGTTGTCGGGGTACCAAAGACTATTGATAACGATGTAATAGGCACCGATACAACTTTTGGATTTGATACGGCCCTTAACATAGCCACGGAGGCTATTGACAGGGTACATACCACAGCCGAGGCGCATAACCGTGTGATGGTGGTTGAAGTCATGGGCAGGCATGCCGGGTGGATTGCGGTTGAATCCGGCATTGCCGGTGGAGCCGATATTATTCTCTTTCCGGAGAGAATTACCTTTGTTAATGAAGTCTGCACTTTAATTAAGCGTCGCCACAGCCGCGGCAAGGATTTTTCTATAGTAGTAGTGGCCGAGGGCGCCAAGATTAAAATGTCGCCTGATTCCAAAGAGGAAGAGTTGGTTTTGCAGGATAGAAAGCTTGATGCCTTTGGGCATGTTCGTCTGGGCGGAATCGGTTATAAGCTGGCGGAATTAATTGAGGCCGGCACCGATTATGAGACAAGAGTGGTCATTCTTGGCCATATCCAGCGCGGTGGTTCGCCGACGGCATTTGATAGGGTTTTGGCCACCCGCTTTGGAGTGCATGCCATAGATTTGGTACATCGCGGACAATTTGGAAATATGGTGGCGCTTCAAGGGACTAAAATTGTTCCATATCCACTGAGTAATGTCGTATCGCAGACCAAGACCATTGATCCTGAATTAATTGAAACAGCCGAGGTTTTCTTTGGGTAAAATATATTCATATTTAATTCCCCTGATTATTGGTGTATTGGCTTTGATTCCTTCGGACCTATTTGGAATTGAAATCCAACCCACCGGATTTTCCGGAAAACATTTCATTGGAGGGAGATTTGGTGTCTGGACAGGAAACAGCAATGAAATTGCCTATGACATTTATGGTGATTCCATGGAAATATCCGGAAGTAGCGTATATGCCGAATTTTTCTATGCGCATCGAGTATCTGCGCCTTTGGCAGTAGAAATTTCTCTTGGAATATTCAATCGAGGCGACTTCAAGTACTATGCCAATCAGGATTTGTTGGTTGGGGGAGTCAATATTTATCCAATAATGCTTTCGGCCAAGATTTATCCATTGTGCATGGTTAATAGTATCCCCTTACATCCATATTTACAAGCTGGAGGCGGACTTATCTATGCCAAGCAGGATGCTATTAGCTATTACTACAATGTTGTTTTGACCAATGATTCGGAGACAAAATTCACCTACATATTTGGCACTGGAATTGATTGGCCTTTGTTTGATCAAATAGCCCTCTGTCTAAATTATAAATATATTCCTGCAAAATTCAAAAATGAAATGGCCGGAATTAGGGATTATTCCGGATGGCAAATATCCTTTGGAGCGGGTTATCTATT
>JAGVEJ010000050.1 GCA_020058225.1 Candidatus Zixiibacteriota bacterium
CTCAAAACGTAATACCGCCGCATGATCCCGTTTCTGTCCGCCTATCATTCCATGACGAACCAAAATCCGGTGAATCGTTATCGCCGGCAGGGCCAGGCCTCGACGGCAAACCAGCCGGGTAAATCTGGGCGTATGCCATACGCCCCTACATTTTGGGTTGGCGGTCGGGCCGTCAGGGTCCGGCTCTTGACGGATCTGAGGACCGACCGATCACATAAACAAGTTTGGGGGTGGCACACATGATTTTTGGCGTCAGGTGGGAGGCGCCTGATGCAAAAGTCATTTTTCTTGACTTTGAGTATAATTTTGGTTACGATTCAACTCTGAAAGCTTACAGAAGGATTGGATAATTTGGAAACACAGGAAAAGGAAGTTGGCAAAAAAATAGATCTCTTCGAGAAATGCTTTCAGTTTAAGACTGCTGATGAGGTCAAGGCAATGGGGATTTACCCCTATTTTCATCCTATTTCTTCTTCACCCGGCGATGAAGTTATCATAAACGGTAAAAAGCTGATAATGGTTGGCTCGAATAATTACTTGGGGTTGACCGGTGATCCGCGTGTTAAGGAAGCCGCGGCCAAGGCGGCGCAGAAGTATGGCTCCGGTTGCACCGGCTCAAGATTTTTAAACGGGACTTTAGATATTCATATAGAACTGGAAGAACGACTAGCCAAATTTATGAAAAGAGATGGGACTCTTGTTTTTTCGACTGGATTTCAAACTAATCTTGGCACTATCTCAAGTCTTGTCGGTAAGAGCGACACCCTTGTCATCGACCGGGCCGACCATGCGTCAATTGTCGATGGTTGCCGTCTGTCTTTTGGTAAGGTTGTCAAGTTTGCGCATAATGATATGCAGGACCTTGAACGAGTCCTGAAGAATCTTACCGAAAACGGCTCGCGCGGCGGGATTTTGATTGTTGTCGATGGAGTTTTTTCCATGGAGGGTGATATAATAAATCTTCCCGATTTGGTTTCTGCGGCAAAAAAATATGGAGCGCGGGTAATGGTTGATGATGCTCATGCTGTTGGAGTTTTGGGCGACGGTGGACGGGGTACCGCAGAGCATTTTGGTTTAAATGTTGATATTACAATGGGGACTTTTTCAAAATCATTTGCTTCCCTTGGTGGTTTTATAGCCGCCGATCGGGATGTGATAAATTTTGTGAAGCATTTTTCGCGAGAATTCATTTTTTCGGCCTCAATTCCCCCGTCGGCGACAGCAGCGGCGTTAGCGGCTTTGGATATTATCGAGACAGAACCGGAGAGAAGGGAAAATCTTTGGAAAAATGCCCGAAAAATGAAATTGGAGTTAGGGAAGCTCGGATTTAATACACTTCATTCCAATACTCCAATTATACCTGTGGTCATTGGTGAGGATTTTGATGCTTTCCGCTTCTGGAAGGAGCTATTCGATAGAGGGATTTTTGCCAATCCAACCATAACTCCGGCCGTTCCTCCGGGAATGGCATTGATTCGCACATCTTATACGGCTACGCACACGGATACTCATCTGGACCGGGTGTTGGAAGTGTTTGAGAAGGTCGGCAAACAATTAGGGGTTATATCTTAGTTTTCCGTAATGTCAAATAGCATAGAAGTTATTGAAGTCGAATCATCTCGTCAATTAAAGGCGTTTATAATGTTGCCCTTTAGGCTCTACAAAGATGAGCCTTATTGGGTTCCTCCATTGATTTCCGAGAGACAACAATTCTTCGATAAGGAAAAGAATCCTTTTTATCGGGGAGCCAAAACCAAGCTGTTTCTGGCCATGAAGGGTGGCGAAATTGTGGGTCGCATTGCCACTTGTATCAACTATTATCACAATGAATTTCACATGGATAAAGTGGGGTTCTTTGGATTTTTTGAGACAATTGATGATTTTGAAGTGGCCTCCAAACTGCTCAAGGTGGCTATGATTACATTAAAATCAGAGGGAATGGAGATAATGCGCGGCCCGATGAATTTTTCCACCAATCATGAGATTGGCTTTCTTATTGAGGGTTTCGATAAACCTCCTACGGTAATGAATCCCTATAATAAGCCATACCTTCCCAAGCTGGCGGAGAAATTTGGTCTTAAGAAAGTCATGGATCTTAATGCTTATCTGGTGTCAAAAGATATACCGATGCCGGAAAGACAGATAAAAATCGTTCAAAAGATAAAAGAGCGCAATAAAATTAGAATTCGGTCGGCCAATTTATCCAAGTTTGATGAAGAAGTCAGGTTGATCAATCAGATATATAACCAAGCTTGGGTGCATAACTGGGGATTTGTGCCGATGCCCGAAGATGAGTTTTTTCACATGGGCAAAAGCCTTAAAGAAATTGTCGATGAAGATTTGCTGTTGATAGCGTATGTCGATGATGAACCGGCGGCTTTTTCCATGGCTGTGCCCGATGTAAACCAGATATTAATAGATTTAAATGGCAGATTATTTCCATTTGGAATATTAAAAGTATTATGGAATACAAAAATCAGGAAGAAAATCACCGGCGTAAGAATGCTCACAATGGGCGTGATACCCAAATTCCAAAAACGGGGAATTGATAATTTGTTTTTTGTTGAGACATACCTCAAGGGTATAGAAAAGGGGTATCAATGGGCGGAGCTTTCCTGGATTCTCGAGACCAATGAGCTTATGAATCGCGCCGCGGCGAATATGGGGGCAGTTCTCCATAAAAAATATCGTATTGTCGAAATGCCGATATAGAAGTTTTTTTCATTATTTCCGGAATCATATTTTTATTTATTTCTCAATTAGGCGGGGAATTTAGACACTATGTTTTCATGGATTCCTTATCTACCGCTCCAAACCAGAGCTTGCCTAAGATAAAGTGTTTTGATAAGTTACCGAAAAACTAAATACGGTAGAATAAAATGGCTCCAAAGAATATTGAATTGCGTGTCGGGTTTATTGTTATTTTTGCCCTGATGATTTTCGTCGGGGCGATAATCTGGATTCAGGGGTATCGGTTTGGACGAGAGAACTATCCACTTTCGATTTTATTTACCGAAGTCGGCTCGCTTGCCAAGGGGGATCCTGTAATGGTATCGGGAATTAAAAAGGGAAAAGTGCAGGAGTTATCTCTAACCGACGAAGGAGTAAAAGCGGAAATAACTTTGGCTAATGATGTAATCTTGAAAGAAGATGCCACTATCACCGTAAAAAATATTGGTTTGATGGGAGAACGATTTTTGGCGGTCAATCCCGGCCGTTCGCCCAGTCGACTTGATTTATCAGAACCCATTATTGGGAGTTATGACACCGGCATACCGGAAGTAATGGGAATGATGGGAGAAATGATATCGGAACTTAGAAATCTGGTGCGGTCTTTGAAAGGGTCGATTGCATCCGATGAAAATCTGGACAAGTTTTCCCATACCGTAGCAAATTTTGAGGAACTATCACAATCGCTTAGTGATTACATAAAAAGGAATGACAATAAATTTGATGAAATCGCCGAGAATTTTCTAAAGGCTTCCGTTGAATTAAAAAGAATTGCTTCGACCAATGCCGAGAAAGTCGATTCCGCCATTCAAAGATTTGACGTAAGCTCGCAGAAATTGGAAAAATTTGCCAATGACTTATCCGATGTGGCGGAAAAAGCACGCACATTTGCCGATAAATTGGAAAACGGCGATGGGACCTTGCAGTTGATGCTTGATGATAGAAGGCTGTATGATGATTTGCGTCGTACTGCCGATAATATAGATGATTTGATAACAGATATTCGGGCCAACCCGAAGAAGTATATTCATTTTAAGGTGGAGTTATTCTAATGAGCAAGTTCAAATTGGCAATAGGGCTTCACAATCATCAGCCGGTCGGAAATTTCGACCATATATTTGAGGAAGCCCACAAGCAGGCCTACTCACCATTTTTGAATCTTCTGCTGAAATTTGATAAGATAAAAATATCGTTGCATCAATCAGGAATACTCTGGGTTTGGCAGGAAAAACATCATCCCGAATATCTGGATGATATCAGGAAAATGGTCGAACGGGGACAGATTGAGCTTATGACGGGCGGATTCTATGAACCGATTCTGCCTTCCATTCCCGACCGCGATAAACTTGGCCAGATTGATATGCTTAACAATTATCTAAGGAAGCATTTTAATATTGATTGCACCGGGTTATGGCTGACCGAGCGGGTTTGGGAACCGCATCTTCCAAAGGTTCTGCATCAGGCCGGCGTAAGATATATTCCAATAGATGATACTCATTTTCTATATACCGGTTTTGAGCTGGATGATCTGAAGGGAATCTTTATAACTGAGGAAGAAGGCTATGTAATTAAGCTTTTGCCGATACAGAAACGGCTTCGCTATTTGATTCCATTTGGCACGGTTGAAAAAGTAATTGACGAGCTAAAAAAACAGGCGGATATCAATCCCAAGGGATTGGCGATTTATGCCGATGATGGCGAAAAATTTGGCGTTTGGCCAAAAACGTATCAACACTGCTATGAAGAAGGCTGGCTCGAGGATTTCTTCTCAGCGCTTTCTGATAATTCCGATTGGCTGGAGGTTTGCACTCTTGGCTCAGCATCAATGACCGAACCGGTTGGGCGCGCCTACCTGCCGACTGCTTCCTATGCCGAGATGCTTCATTGGGCATTGCCTTCAAAAGCCTTTGCAGAATATGAGGATTTTGAAACATGGTTGAAGGAGACCGGAAAGCTTGAGAAATATGGCCGTTATGTCCGTGGCGGGCACTGGCGCGGATTTCTTTCCAAATATGATGAATCCAATTTAATGCATAAGAGAATGCTTGCGGTTTCTGCGAGACTTCGCAATATCAGTTTAAAACGTTCCGATAAATCTGATATAATTGAAAAGGCCAAAGATCATTTATATGCCGGGCAGTGCAATTGCCCCTACTGGCATGGCGTCTTTGGGGGATTATATCTGCCGCATTTGCGTCAGGCAATTTATGAAAACCTCATTAAGGCTGATAATCTGTTGAACTCCCTTGAAAAAAATGAAATTTCAAAGACAGAAACTGACTTTGATTGCGATGGAAAAAATGAAATAATCCTGCAAACATCAAAATTCTCGGCCATTTTCAAACCCTCCTATGGCGGCTCCCTTATTGAGCTTGATTGCAATGAACATAATTTTAACCTTAATGATACTCTCACCCGTCGAAAAGAAGGGTACCATTGGAAATTGGCCAAGGCGCGGCTTGACGATGGTGAAAATCATGGCAAAACCGAGTCTATTCATGATATTATTCTAACCAAGGAAACCGGCCTTGAGAAAATTCTTGCCGAGGATTGGTATCTCCGGCGCGCCTTTATTGACCACTTCTTTACACCCCAGACTGAGATAGATAATTTCCTTAGCGGCAAATTTGGCGAGGAAGGAGATTTTATCCTTGAACCGTATGAATTTATCAAGGATACTGATATCAATGTGGTTGCCATGAAAAGAAACGGGCATCTCTGGCGCCCCGATGGGGCCAAACCGCTCACGGTTGAAAAAAGATTTTATTTTGGAGAAAATTCGGAGGTTATTTCCGTCAATTATCTTTTGATGGCACAGCAGGATGATATCCATAATGTAAGGTTTGCTGTGGAGAATAATTTCAATTTTCAGGCCGGTCATGCCGATGATCGTTACCCGCTGTTTAATGGAGAAAAAATCAATGGCGTATATTTGGATTCTCTAATTGCCCGCAGAAATTGCAAAGCAATAGTCCTTCGGGATGAATGGCGGAAGCTTCAGGTAGCCTTATCATCCGATATTGATGCCGATGTTTGGCAGGTTCCAATTTTTACCATTTCCCTTTCGGAGGGCGGATTTGAAAAGGTCTATCAAGGGACTTCAATTGTTTTTAATTATAATATTACTCTTAAAAAGGGACATCCCTTTGAATTGACATTTCTTCTGTTTGCGGGAAAACCGGAAAATATGCCCAATCGATTTCTTATGGCCTGTTTAAAATCTATGGCGTAAGAAATATTCAAGAAACTGCCTTTTTGCAGGCAGGAATATTAGTGTTGCACCCTCAAAATATCCCGGAATGTCCGGACCGGAATATTTTGGGGGTGTTTAATTTATGGCCCCCCCAACCCTCCCCAAATCTGGAAAAAGCAGTTGACAATGGGGAGTCTCAGGTTGATATTATGGCCAAGGGTATTGAACTAAATAGGCATATTATTTGGGATAGCGGAATTTAATTACTGGAATAGATTTTCGGGCAGATGTGGACTCGCCGCGGCGAGTCGCGCACAGAATTATTAAATGTCGGGAATGGATTGAGAGGCAAATGTGGACATCTAAGCACTCGAAAGGAAAGTCCCACCCGTTGGGTGGGTTACCAGTTTGGTATAAACCGGGCAGATAGGTAACAGAATAGACTTGGGACATAGGTAACAGTTATTTTACGGTCTATAAACAAGGAGGTTTATAATGCCGTGGAAAA
>JAGVEJ010000160.1 GCA_020058225.1 Candidatus Zixiibacteriota bacterium
AAGGGGCGTGCCGAACTGCCTTTTGGTCATATTAAACAGAACTTTGGGGTGCGTTCCTTTATGGCGCGTGGTTTGCAAAGGGTGCAAGCCGAGGCCAGCCTTTTGGCGACATGCTTCAATCTTCAGCGCGTGATTAACCTAATTGGCGTATCAAATTTACTTCAAAGCTGGGCAACAGCCTAAAAGATCAGGGATAATAACAACCTGATCATAAAAATGACCTGAAAAATTAAAGAATTATAAAAAACAGATAAGCCATAGGCTTAAAAGAAGAAAATGCAATTTCATCATATCAATCCCAATAACTCAAAATGATTATGACACAGCCTCCAAAGCACGGGATGACAGGTCGGGGTACGGCGATAAACTTGAATGAGCACAATTGCCATAATATACACTTTTTCAACAAGCTCCTAAGAGTAAGTGCATGCCAAAATCGTAGGGGTTTGATTTATCAAACCTTAAGTCCTCTCGGCTGATCATATAACAAAGTCTCAGCGGTACAAGTGTGAAACCGAATTCACAGATTTTCAATTACCATTGCCAAAACTGAACGGAAATAATTACGGTCAGGATCGTATCAAGTATAGGCATTTCCCCATAGCGAATAATGTAATTCTATCGAAGATATAGTGATATGGCCGATTTTATTTTCCGATAAGGGAAGATTACATTCGAATTTCAGCTTAATACTCTAAAGGCATAATCTTTGCTCAATACTGTTTTGAAAGAAATGCGATAGAGGAGAAAGTATGTTAGAAAACAAACACCAACGCGGATTCACTCTTGAAAGACTGAAAAGTTGTGCCGAACCCAAAGTGCATAAAGACGCCGGAGGGTATTATATCAACACTCTCTCCGAAAATATGAAAGTATATTTTGACGACTATTACTTATTCTTGGAAAAGATATATGATAGATGCCAAGTCGAGAAATCCGACTTGGATGAAAAGATGACCAAGACGACCCGCAGTTGCGCTGAGACAATCTCATATTATAGGGCGAAAGCTGTTATTCTTGAAATTACCATGAAAGCGGCCAAGAGTTTCTATACTGATGGAAGCAATTTCGGCGTGATCATGACGCCATGGTGTTTTGGGACGGTGGTGATGGAGAAAATAGAGGTCTATCGCGAAAGATTGGCCAAGGGTGAAATTAACGATGCCAATGTGCCGGAATATCCGTACTATGTCATAAAGTATATTGATGAAATTTATAAGAAAACACTTCTTGACCTCTTTGATTTCCCTGAAGAGGCTTTCAAAATGCGCTGGCAGTACAGCGAGTTGTTGAAAAGATATTCCAAAGTTCTTTCAAATATATCGCAGTCGCTAAATTCGGTTTTGATGGTAGTAAAAAATTATGGCGCCTGACAACCCAGCAGGCCCATTTCCTCCCTCCTATAGGTTGCCCCCGGAATACTCCTCCCTTCCGGGGGTTTTTGTTTAATGTTTTTCCCCAGTTTAGCCGATAAATAATTAGATATTTACGAAAAACTTTGGCCTTAGATATATGTCACTATTAATACCGGCTGCAAAAATCGATTCCAAATATCTTCCAATATATTTGGAATCGTTACGCCTTGATACCGTTCTCAATTTTGACCTCTTTATAAAGGTCAGCGGGGAAATGGTTCTCTATCGCTCGGCCGACCTCCCCTTTACGGAAAAAACCAAAGAAAAACTTCTGGATAATAAAGTCTCCCGTCTTTATGTCAATGCCAAGGCCAAGGCTAAATACCAAAAATATATCGAGCAAAATCTTGATAAAATCCTTCTTGATAGGCATGTTCCCGAAGAAAAAAAGGCCGGTATTTTGTATGAAACCTCAAAAGCTCTGATGAAAGATGTCTTGGATAATCCGACCTTCGGCGAAAATATCCATCGTTCGAAAAAAATGGTGGAAAACCATGTCAGTTATATCCTCAGGGGACAGGAGGCCTTTCATAATCTAATCAAGCTTAGCTCGTTTGATTATTATACCTATACTCACTCGGTAAATGTCTGCACCTTTGCCGTGGCGTTGGCGCAACAGCTGGGGAGACACGATGAACAATATCTTCATGACCTCGGCATCGGCGCCTTATTGCATGACATCGGAAAATCAAAAATCTCTGAGAGAATCATAAACAAGCGAACCTCTCTTTCTCCCATAGAGTTTGAATTAATGAAGAAACATCCCAAATGGGGCGTGGAGATTCTTACTTCTACCGATATGATTAAATCCGCATCATATTATCCCGTGCTTCAGCATCATGAAAGAGGAACCAAAGCCGGATACCCGAACGGTCTGTCGCTTGATGAGATGCATGAGTTCAGCCGAATTGTTTCTATTGTAGATACCTTTGATGCCATGACAACCGAGCGGGTTTATCAGGGGGCGATGGATACCTTCCCGGCGCTGAAAGTAATCTTTGCTCTCAAAGGTGATTATGACCATGATATGCTGGTAGCTTTCGCCGAGCTTATGGGTCCCTACGGTCTTAAAAGCGCCTGATTATACCGATTCTCTGAAATATTATCGTTTTTATTGCACTCTTTCCACCCCTAAGGGGCTTGTTGAAAAACCCCATTGATCATGGGATGAAGTCGTGCTGACACATGGATATTCTGATTGACTTCTCTCATTATCACCATTAATTTAAAATTCAAGCCTGAATTTTATTGCGAATTGAAAATATAACAATGAATCAGCGAACGACACCGACCATTTTATTGGTTTACCCGTCAAGTTTTTATTATCCGATGGAACAGGAAAGATTTGAAATCAAATCTTCCTTACTCCTTCTGGGTTCATTTCTTGTCCAATATTTCCCCGTAATTTATGCTGATTTCGAAATCACTATTGGCCGTCCGACCGGAAATATTCAAATTAAGCGATTTGAAAGGCAGGTAAAGGCCTTTCTTGAAAATCAAAGCTATGACATTTTAGCTATATCCTGTTGGACCAGCCTTTCCTACATGGCGACAATGTCCGTTGCGAAGATTGCCAGGGAGTTATACCCTGAAAAACTTGTGGTGGTTGGCGGATATCACCCTTCGGCAATTCCGGAGGATTTTTTGACCGCGGATAATATAATAGATTATGTTATCAAGGGGGAGGGGGAGCTTGCTCTTATGCAAATAGCCGAAAATTATCCGACAGCAAAACGACCTTCTGAAACAAAAATCGTCGCAGGCGCTACAATTCTTCCGGAAAATTTTATCGGGATGAATTGGGATATTGTCGAGTCATTCCTGAAAACAAATTTTCCCGCCGGCTTGCGAAGTGTGGCGCTATATCTATCGCGGGGATGTCCGTTTGACTGCTCCTTCTGCATGGAATCATTAAAAGAACGGCGATGGCACCCATATCCGCCGGAAATGGCGGTGAATGAAGTCAATTCTGCCGCAGAACAACTTAAAGTATCAGCAATCAATCTGGGAGATGCCTGCTTTGGTTTGCAATCGCGATGGCGCAAGGAGTTTTTTACACGGCTTATAGAACGGAATCCTAATTTTTGGATTACTTTTGAGACTCGTCCGGAATTATTTGATGAAGAGGATGTTAAACTACTTTCTCATCTCAAGGTGGCCATTGAGCTGGGAGTAGAGAGTTTCTCACCTTATATACTTGGCCTAATGAATAAGACTAAGAATCCTCAGAAATTCTTGGATGATTTTCGAAAAACCAGCAGTTTGTTAAATCAGTATGGCATCGTTCACATGGCCAATTTAATATTTAACCATCCCGGTGAGACAGAGCGGACCCTGCAAGAAACTTTTGCCGTGGTGGATGAGTTGATTGACATTTCAGATTCATATTTGATTTGGGCCTGTCATGATTATATGCATTATCCGGGAAGCTTTTTGGATCGGAATAAAGAGCAGTTCGAAAAGGAATATGGCACGCGGATTCTTGTTCGGGAATGGTGGAAGGTTAACGAAGATCAGTTGGTCAACTGCCGCAAAGTGATCCCATCCTCTGGATTAAGCGATGATAAGCTGAAACTCTGGAGAAGCATGTATAAAGAACGGGAAAATCGCATCAAAAATTCCCTTCATCCCGACGCTTTTCAATTCGCGGCGGAGACTTATTCTCCCTCATGGCGCCGTGATCCTCGATACCGGCCGACGACGTCCAAATAGATTCGATTGATAAACCACTGGCAGGCGAAAGAAGACTGCTTATAGGGCTTTTTGATATAAGTGATTAGGGCGCACAATTGTGCGCCCATGCAATTGTCGGATAAAATAATTTTAGAAAACCGTTATTCAATCACTGGGGGAGCGATCTGAATGTTCGTTACCTTTCCAAATTCATCCAATGGTTTTTCAAATGTCTCCGGCTTTCCCACAATGATATAAGTCAGCTTGTCAGGCTGAAGATATTTCTGGGCAACCCTTTTTATATCATCGCGGGTTATTTTTCGGAAGCGGTCGAAATGCCCGTTATAATAGTCCATTGGGTATCCATCGTATTCAAGATTCGTTAATGCCGTTACAATTTTATGCGGGGAATCAAATTCAAATACCAACCTATTGATAGTGGCATCGCGGGCATCTTCGAGTTCGTCTTCAGTAACGCTTTCATCCCGAATTCGTTTAATCTCGTCGGTTATCAATTTGGTTGCCTTATAGGCGGTAGCGCTTTTGGTCTGGCACTCAGCGCCGAAAGCGCCAAGGTCGCGGCCGCCGGTATAGAAACTGGAGCTGACATGATAAGCCAAACCCTCATCGGAACGAACACGCGATGTCAATCTCGAGGTGAATGAACCGCCGCCAAGGATATAGTTGACCAGCTGAATGGCATATCTATCCGGATTATCCCTTTTAATTCCAAGATGACCGATTTTCATATAGGCTTGATTGATATCTTTCCATACTTGATAAACCCCGGGATGATATTCTGTTTTGACCTCCGGATACGGCGGCAGGGGCTGATCTGATTTTTGCCAGTCGCCAAAATATTTTTTGATTTTTTCTATTATACCGGCTTTGTCGAAATCGCCGCTGATTGCAATCATAATATTATTTGGCACAAAATACCTTTGATGGTAATCAATCAAGTCCTGAGGGGTAATTCCTTTGACCGATTCCCATTCAAGAATGCGGCCGTAGGGATGATCTCCATAAATGGTGTTGGCAAAATATCTTCCAACTACGCTATTGGGGCTGTCATCCCTTCTCTTAATGCCATTTTTAATATCAGCTTTGGCAAGGTCCAATTTGTCTTGCGGGAAGGCGGGATTACGAATCAAATCGGCGAATAATTGCAGGCCAAGGTCAATATCTTTCGACATGACACTCAACGAAGCCGAGCCTCTTTCATCGCTAATCCATGTTTCCAGCGAGCCGCCCATAAATTCCATGATAATATTCAGGGAATCGCCCGTGATAGTTTTTGAGCCGCCGGTACGCAGAACAGTACCGACTATTCCGGATAAACCATTCTTTTCGAAAGGGTCAAAGATGCCACCGCAACGAATAGTGGCGCTAAGGTTGAATATGGGGAGTTTGTTACTCTGATAAAGGTACAGGACTATGCCATTGTCAATCGTAACCCTTTCCACTTCTTTGCCGACCTCGGGAATGGCCAATTCAATTTTCCCAATGGTGAGGGAATCAATAATTTTTGAGCCGGGGGATTTTGCCATCTCGGTCTGGCCAAAAGCAAAGCCTGTAAGTATCATGATGATTAATAAATAGCAAATTATCTTCTTCATTGTTGGTCACCTCCTTAGCCTTCCTTGGGGTAAGCGGGTTGGCTCTTTGACTCTTCGGTTTTTACGATATATGCGACCGACCTATTTTTCTTGATAAGATATTTATTGACCACTCGCATGATATCATCAGCGGTGACCTTTTTCACCGCCATCTGATGGTCAATAAAATGATGCCAGTTACCTGTAACGGCTTCACTGCCGGCCAATCTCCAACAGAGCCCCATATTCGATTCGAGTGAGCGAATAAAAGAAGCATCAACCTGATTGCGCACCTTCTCCAGTTCCCAATCGGTTACCGATTCCGACTTAAGTCGATCGATTTCGGCATAAATGGCAGTTTCCAGTTCCGTGATAGAATGATCTGGCATTGGGGTTGCGGAACAAACAAAAGTTCCGGGATATCGGGCATTTTCGGCGTATGCCCAGACATCGCCGAGTTTTTTCACTTTGATATTCTTGTAAAAGCGACTGGTCCGGCCATTAGAGAGAATATTGGCGGCGACTTCAAGAGCAGGCAAATCCGGATGGCCAATTTGGGGAATTTTCCAAGCAATAAAAGCCATCGGATTTGAGGTATGCTCTATCTCGATGCGACGTTCTCCCTCTTGGGGGGCGTCGCGGGTTATGACAGGCGGAGGAAGCGGTTGGGCCGGGATTTTTCCAAAGTTCTCTTCGCAGATTTTGAATACCTCCTCGGCGTTTACATCGCCCACTATCACCGCTACGGCATTGGAAGGAGAATAATGCGATTTGAAATACGCTTCAACTTCCTCACGCGTGACTGTTTGAATATCGCTCATCCAACCAAGGACAGGCCATTTATAAGGGGTTGACCAGTAGGTCGTCGCACTGAGCGCCTCATCGAGTTTGCCCCATGGGTTATTTTCGCTGAGACGCCTTTCCTCCATGACCACATCGCGTTCAGAATAGAATTCACGAAGAATAAGATTGGCCAATCGGTCGGCTTCGAGAAAAGCCCATAGTCCAAGTCTATTCTTTGGCAATGATACATAATATTGGGTTCCATCATTTCCGGTGGAAGCATTTAATGAGGTGCCGCCATTGTTCAAATAAGTATCCCAGAGTTCATCCTTGACAACATATTTTTTTTGCTCGGATTGCACATCTGCCATTTGCTGTCTCAATTCTTTAAGGCGAGTGGAATCTTGGAGATTTAACGGATTAGATAGTTTTTCCTGTTCACTTCTAAACAGGTGGGCCAGCGAATCGATTTTATGCATTAGCGGGGCTTCCGCCTTATAATTATTGGTACCTATAATTTTGGTGCCTTTGAACAGCATATGCTCCAAAAGATGAGAAATACCGGTGATTCCAGGGCGCTCATCGACAGAACCGGTGTTGAAACGAATCATTCCGGAGAAAACCGGCGCGGAATGGTTCTCCAACACCAGAACTCTCATCCCATTGGAAAGGGTCTGCTTTTTTGCATCGAGCTTGATTTCACCGGTTTGAGCCTGTACCGTGAAAGCGGCAATGAGCAAAATGGCGGCAAGCGGAAGAAATAATCGCTTGTGCATAATAGAACTCCTCCGATTAGATTTATGGGTATTTTTGGTCTTTTCTTCTCAAGAAAGGGCATAGGGGAATTTAAGTATAACCTCCGCAAGAGTCAAGGATGGGGATTGTGGAAAAAGGGTAAATTGACTTGACAAATTTAGGAAAAGGTTTATAATATCGGCCTTGCGGTAGCGTAGTGAAAAAATTTGGTTCTTTGACGAAATAGTGAATATCATTACTCCCCTGTAGCTCAGTTGGTAGAGCAGGTGACTGTTAATCACCGGGTCGCAGGTTCAAGTCCTGCCGGGGGAGCTTTTCTTTTCAGCGTTCAAATTGATCAGTCGGTAGAGTCCGCCGCCGGCTGCCGGATTAATCACCGGGTCATCCCATTTCCGGGCTGACCGCTCATATGCAATCCCGGCCTTTAGTCTGCTTCTTATGGCGCCTATGCCCAAAACGGGAATAGATGTATCTTTATCCATCTCCTGTCTTGACTTCACGGCAATTTCCAGTTATTTTTAATTAATTGACTCAACGCCTTGCTTAAATTTATGTAACAGAGAGGATATCCGATACTTGACACATCAAGCGCGAAAATCTGTCCCGCCGGGCCATGTCAGGTCAGCTGATCGGCCCACCAAATCCTCTCACAGTGGATTTTCCGGCCTTGGGATCGCCCCCGGTCTGCTCGATGCCATCGACCGCCTCAAATTCAGCGAACCAACACCGATCCAAAGGCAGTCCATCCCCACAAGTATTGAGGGGAAGGACCTCATTGCGATCGCTCAAACCGGGACCGGCAAGACACTCGCGTTTGCCGTTCCCATGATTCAGCGTCTGGCCCAAATCAAGGGACGCGGCCTCATCATTACTCCGACTCGTGAATTGGCGCTTCAGATCGACGAAGCTCTCAATGATGTGGGTCGATCTCTGGGTCTGCGGACCACGGTGTTGATAGGTGGAGCGCCAATGGCGCCCCAGCGTCGCTCGCTCGAGCGGCAACCGCGTGTAATCGTCGCCACGCCGGGACGGCTGATTGACCACCTCGAGCGCCGGACTGTTAGTCTTGCCGACGTACAAATTCTTGTCCTCGACGAGGCGGATCGGATGCTCGACATGGGCTTTGCTCCCCAGATTAACAGGATTCTGGCCGCCGTTCCGAAAAAACGTCAGATGATGCTCTTTTCAGCGACCATGCCGGAGGAAATTCTGGCCCTGGCACGGCGGGAAATGCAGGTTCCGATTCATGTGGAGGTCGCCCCATCGGGTACAGCTCCAGCCAAAGTCGTTCAGGAGATGTTTTTCGTGGAAAAAGGGGCAAAGACGCAATTACTCAAGGTTATGCTTGAGCGGTATCTCGGCCCGGTGCTCATTTTCACCCGGACCAAGCATGGGGCAAGAAAGCTGACGCGCGAGGTGAAAAGAATGGGGCATTCGGCCGCGGAGATCCATTCAAATCGGAGCATGCCACAGCGACGCGAGGCGCTCGACGGTTTCAAGTCGGGCAAATACCGCGCTCTGGTGGCGACCGATATCGCCTCCCGGGGAATCGATGTGTCCGGAATCGAGTTGGTTGTCAACTATGATCTGCCGTCCAATTCTGAGGATTATGTCCATCGTATCGGACGTACCGCGCGAGCAGGCCTATCGGGTCGGGCGATATCATTTGCCACCATCGACCAGAAAAAAGATATCCGGGATATTGAGCGGTTGATTAGAACCAATATTCCAATAATGAAATTGCCCCCATTGCCGCTTCAGCGTCAAGGGGAATTATCGCCCAAATCCTCCCGCGCCGACGAACCGCCGCAACGCCCATATTCGGATCAACGGCCGTTAAAGAAATCGACTTCTTCGCGCCGTTCGTCTAATCGGGTAGGTTTCCGATGGCGGAAACGGACATAGCAGTATTGTGGGATACATCATACTCCCGGAATATATCTCTGGTATGTTTCGGGAACGGATGCAAAAGGTAAGTTGGTTGTTGTGCATTGAGACCTCCTGTAATTTGGATCTTCATCCAATTCCGGGGGAGGTTCAAATTACCCATTCGCAAATCAATATTGGTTTTCTATTGACAAGTCATTGGTGATAGTTTAGCTTTCAAGCAAGTGGGTGGGTTTGTCCTCAGAACCCATAACGAATCAGTTATTGTTTTATAAGTTTCCTTTCTGAAGGAAGCGACCTTCAGGGGAGTCTATTTTCATGCGATGGGAAATACTTCAATCGATGAAGATTTTTCAAAAAAGAGCCCCACCGTGATGTCAGAATGCCCACAAATGCTTCGTAAACAATTTAGTTATCATCTATCAATGAAATAGGAGGGGATTGTATGGTAAAAATGAGGAAATTGATTAATTTTATTCACTTCCCAGTCTTAATTCTCGGCATATCAATTGTGGCTTTTGCTCAAGACAATAGGGATTATGATTCCCGAATAGTTCAGTCACCGATTATGATTCAAAAATGTGAAACAGCATTCCAGAAGGATCTTTGCCGCGGTGCCATGATTCGCAGTAATATTGAAGAGAAACCGGGACCCGGTGTAAATAAGATCCTCTATGCAGTAGTCGATGAAGATCCGGGCACATTTTTGCGCATGGAACCGGGTGGGAATGAATGGCTTGAGATTGAATTTCAAGGTGCATGGTATTGGGTAAATCAGATTGAAATTCAATATCGAGGAAATAATAATTTTAAGTTGGCGACATTCAGTACAAAGGGCTCGGCGCAGGATCTAATTCCACTGTCAATCGAGGATAGAGAATTGGAGAATGCGAATTTCAGCAAATTTATCGAAATTGAGCCCATCAAGGCAAAAGGTTTAAGATTTTCAATGCCGGCAGATGGAAAAGGCGCTAAGGGGGTCGATATTTATGAAATAAAAGCATGGTTCTACTTTCCCGATCCCGACAAGGTCAAAAGGGGAATTGATGATCCCGAAAACTGGCTTCTTTGCGAAAATATCGACGGCATGGGCGCTGATGATATGAAGCCATTCTGGACCAAAATCTCGGGTCTTGGGGGATGGTGTCCCAACTCCTCTCATTGGTGCCATTGGTGGAATGGGTCAGCTGCTTGGGCAGGTGATTTCAAGGGTGCGGTCGTGGGGGGGGCGGAAGATAACCATACTGGGGCTTGGACGGGGATGGACTATCACGATATGGCGGCGATCGCTCTCCACGGATACCCGTGCGGCATTGTTTTCCCCAACGGCCCGCCACCATTGAGCCCGGTTCTTGTACCAAGTGACATTTTGTCGGCATGGGGGGAGAGGGACAATGAATGGTTTGTCGCTCTGAGCTGTAGTCCCTATGCTTGGCCAAATTGCCCATGGAGTTGGGCAGCAGGGTTTAATGGTCAGCATCTGCAATGTGGATTCACGACCACAGCCTATGCGACTGGTGGCGCTTTCCTTGGTGGCTTTGCGGAATTGATGATAAGAAGAAATATGTGGGATCCGGCTCTGCCAATAACAATGTCATGGTTTTTGGCAAGGGCGCTCTGGCAACCGGCAGGCACTTGTGTGCTCGTACTGGCCGATGATTGGGCAGGGTATTCTGATTATCTCTGGACGCAGGGATGGGTTTCTCCCGACCCCTCGCCCCCGCTGGGAATCGTCTGGGCGATGTGGGACCCTCCCTTTAATGCAAAGGAATCGGAAACACAAACCTATCCTCCTCCTTTAACTCAACAGGAAGAATATTCGATTGCGAAAATAGGATCCCCTACGGAATCAGTCAACTTCTCCGCAAAAGGCTCAAACGGCATTCCAGTCAGAACTTCCCGGCATCTTATCAAAAAATCTTTCCCTGACAGCATGATGGTATATCAACTCCAGGCAATCAATATCGATAGTGGAGTCATCGCGGAGCTTGCAAGCGATATATGTGCCAGAGAAGGTGTTCTCTGTAATCCCGACATAGGTCAAGATGAGGAAGGAAATTGGTGGGCAAGTGATTCAAGTTCTATACTGTGGGGTAATCCCGCGATTGGATTTCTGCAGTTTGCCAATTCGGATAAGTATCTCGCCAAACTGAATTCGCCGCCTTCGCTCCCGCCGGCCATAACCGCTTTAGTGGAAGCTATCGACAGACTTCAAGAAATGGGCCTTAGTCGAGTGGACGCATGTTCGGCGTCAGTATCATTTAACATCCAATCAGCCTACGACCTCGATCTCTTTCAACTGCTTCCAGATTCCTCTTTCGACCTATCCATTAACACTGAATTCAATCGGTGTGTCGATGGTTATAATGTTTATGGACCCGGAGGGCACATTTCAATGACCTTTGGCGAGAATCTCGAAATGCAGCATTTTACCTGCGGAGGATGGCAAAACCTCATTAATCCTGTCAAAGAGCGGATCATCACTGTCACTGAAGCTATCAATCTGCTGAATAGTATGGGTGAAGATGCTACTATTGGAGGGATCCCTCCCGAATTCGATACCTTGCTTATTGATGATGATAGCACCGAAGCGGCATATTACAACTCGAATGGCGACTGGGATACCGATATTCTCGAACCAATTTATAAATTTAAATGCTACGCCGTCAGCTCTTTTGACACGGTGCCATGCGTCATATTTGTTCCCGCACGGGCTTCTTTACTACGTGGCATTATCAATGAACCAAAAGACAACAGCTCATTTAAGAAAGAAATTACTGTAACATTTGACGCGACCGCAATGGGTGGAGTTGCTCCTTATGCCTATAAATGGTATTCCGATGTCGATGGCTATTTGGGAAGCGGCGCTTCTCTCGCCATTAATCATCTATCAGTTAAGAAAAAAGACACGGTTGTGTTAGCGCACACGATTACGCTTGAAGTAATTGATAATGTTGGTATGATCGACAGCATGCGGATTTCACTAACGATTCTACCCTGCTGTGATCTGGCCGGCGACGCCAGCAATAATGGAAATGTCAATGTCATAGATGTTACTTATTTAATTAATTACTTATATAAAGGGGGTGCGAAGCCCATCTGCTCTGCTGAAGGCGACGCTAATGGCAACGGCATTATCAACGTACAGGATATAACATCTTTGATCAATTATCTCTATAAGCATGGTGCGGCACCCATTTGCCGTCCGGAATAGGCAAACATCAGACGTCTTAAGATAATAACATATATGAATATCGTCTTGCCCCGAAAATGAATCGATGAACAGGAAGGCCGCCCTATTTCAGGGCGGCCTGAAATATAGACTTTCACACTCCTTCAAAATTCCGATATTTTCAATAATAGGCCATTTACCGCCTAAGCCGGAATCGCGGCAATCAGGGGTTTTCAGTCGATAATTTTTGGTTTGTCGGGCAGTTCGTTGATGTCGCCGCTTTCGCGGGGAAAATTGCGAGCAAGTTCAACCGCAATCGTTTCAATCGCCTGAATGATTCCTTCTGCATGTTTGCCCTGTTTCATGGCATTGACTATTGTTGCATGTGGAGCGTGCCAGTAGTCGGGCGGCACTTTGGAAGCGATACCTTTGTCAGCCACAATCGCGGCCTGCTCTTCTTCGAGCGATACAAAAATCAGAACACCCGTAAGCGCGCGTGCAGGCGTCATCTGGCGAAAAATGCCCAGCGAACGTTTCCAAACAACCTTGCGCCGGCGTTCACTGCGCCTGAGCAACCGCCCCCATCCGAAATAAGCGACCACAAATCCGACCGCTCCCCACAGGATTCCCTGTGTGGCATTGTAGTAAACCCCCCAGCTAACTTCGCGCGTAAGGTAAAGAGCCGCAAGCATGCAGATGAGAGTGAACCCCAGCGAATAAACTAACCGCTCAACGTTCCAGCTCCGGGAATGGGAAGCCAACTCGACCACTATCTCGCCGCTGGTTGACAGTTCGGCCTTTTTCACCGTCGCCTCGATAGCATCGAAGTCAGCTTTAGAAAAATACTTATCAATAAGTGATGCCATATTCTATAACCCTCCTACCAGCCACCGCTTGCGCCACCGCCGCCGGATGACCCGCCGCCGAAACTGAAACCACCTCCGCCCCCTCTTCCGCCACTGAATGAGCCGCCGCCAAATCCACTGCTAAACGGCCCACCAAATCTTCGACCAGTCAAACGACGTCGGCGAAGAATCGCTGTCAGCAAGAAGAGGACGAACAATCCAAGCGGCATTAGGACTGGTATCCCATCGTGATTTCCATTCTTCGGCGGGGGCGGGTTGTACTCCCCACCAATTGCCTGCGCTATTCCGTCGAGCACCGCGTTTACACCGGCGACGTAGTCACCTTTGCGAAAATGCTGTGCCATCGGTGAATTGCGGTTCACAAGCCGGCCGCTTTCAATATCAGTCAACTTCCCTTCAAGACCATACCCGACTTCAACCCGGGCTTCTCTTTCCTGTATCGCTACCAGAAACAGGACGCCATTGTCATTATCTTTCTGACCAATACCCCAAGCTTTGAATAAATCATGCGCGTAATCCTCGATCGATTGATCGCCAATTGTCGGTACAATCAACACGCCGATCTCACTGCCCGTTTGAGCACGATAAGCGCTGGCTTTGGATTCAAGTTGCTGGATATCACTTTGGCTGAGTATGTTGGCCCGGTCGGTGACAAGACCTTCATAATCAGGCAACTGCGAACTGGCCAGAAGACCGGCCGCCACCAGCAATACGATAATTACAGGAAAGGTCTTTCTCACTCGGATCAATCCGCCTACTTATTGTTGAAGGCGTCTTTCACGCTGGGGGCTGTCTGAGCGTCGGCCTGCGCCGCAAAAAACTGCTTCTCATACGGGAAACCGAAGATTGCGCCCGCGATAAGCGCCTTGACACCCTTCTGACGGAAGGTGTTGTAATCACGGACCGATTCGTTGTAAGAGCGCCGTTCCTGGGTAATGCGATTCTCGGTTCCTTCGAGCTGAGTCAGCAGATCGGAGTACAGCTGGTCCCCTTTGATCTGTGGGTACTGCTCAACGACCACGTTAATAAACGAATTCAACTGACGTGAAAGCTGGCTCGCCAGCGAATCCAGAAGCGCCGGGTCCTTGCTCCCCAGAGCAGTCTCAGCGGATCCCTTAAGATCGATTACACGCTGACGCATAGCGATCACTTCGGTCAGGGTCGCCTGTTGCCTCTGCATGAAATTATCCACGCTTGCCACCAGATTCGGAACGAGATCAAACCGACGCTGGTAAACGTTCTGCACCTGCGCCCATTTTTCATCGACCCCCTGGGAACGATCGATCAATCCACCGCGACCGGACCAAATCCAGCCGCCGATAATGAGGACAAGCAGAAAAATAACGCCTATAACAATACCGACAATTCTCATCGTTGTCTCCTTTCACACCTCCACTTACGAGACGAGAGCCCTCTTTGTTACAAAAATCGGCAGTCTCCTAATGACAGGCCGTCTGGAACACTCATCTGGGAGTTTATATACATGGTTAAATGCCCAGAGCGCAATAAGAAAATATGATTCAATATATTTCATGGCACACCCAGAGTCTATCTGTTAGTTTCTCTCGAGGCAGTTTGCAACATAGCAACTACTTATCGGCCGCATCCCGTCACAGATTCCCGGCGACTTCAAAGTTGTCAATATTGCTCCAAGGCCTTCCCATCCTCTATTCGTGGCGGACCTGTTAACGTCCATGGGAATGTTTAAAAGTGTGTGTCCTTGGATTCAGGCGACGTTTTCGATTACCCGGTTGCGATTTGCGCCTTGCGGCATCAGCCATTGATATCAGGTCCGACGGGAGTCGGACCTCTCCTTCTATCGGCCATCAGAACGGGCGGGTTAAAACAAACTGCCATTTATTTATTAATGAGGATATCAATAGCTTAATCCGTCATTTCTCATGACTATTGCCGATTCGCGCATAGTATAATTATAATCGAACCTTGTGCTGGAGGACCGTAAAAGCCTGCCAAAAATGAAACCGGATCGCTTTCGCTCAATCATAGCGAAACGTGAGTTTGAAAGTTCTGGGTATTAACAAGTTAACCCACTCAATCTTCCAATAACAAGAACAAGGCTAAATTGTGAATTCCAGCCTAAACGTTCTGAGTTCTGGACGGTAAATGGCCGCTTTTTATTTGAGTTTGAGCTGAAGAAATCGAACTATAGTCCCATGCTCAAACCGGCAATCCAGCCGGTTGTCCAGGCGTTCTGAAAATTAAATCCCCCAGTAAGGCCATCAATGTCTAAAATCTCGCCGGCAAAATACAACCCGGGACATCGTTTGCTCTGCAAAGTTCTAAAATCAACTTCCTTGAGACTAACTCCACCACAGGTTACAAATTCATCCTTGAAAACCCCTTTTCCGCTAATGGCAAAACGCCCATGAGTAAGTTCGGCGATGATTGATTTCATAGCGCTTCTAGTCATATTCATCCAAGCAGTATCCTCGGCTACTCCCGTAAGTTGCACTATCCGACTCCAGTATCTCCGGGGAACGGGAAGAACGTTCACGCCTTGAACTCGTTTCTTGCCGTTTTGTTCCTTGCAAACAATCAGCATTTGATATAGTTGCTCGGAACTATAATTCGGCAATAAATTGACTGCCAGCTCTGCCTGATAGCTGTTATCATGAAGTATTCTTGCTCCCCATGCTGATAATTTAAGCACAGCCGGTCCGGATAATCCCCAATGCGTAATAAGCAGGGCGCCGGCCTGTTCTAACTTTTTTTTATCGTTGGTTGTCAAAGTAAGTTTTACATTCTCAAAACTTATTCCAGATAGACCATCAAGACGCGGATCGGCCACTTTGAAAGTAAACAGCGAGGGGACACAAGGCACAATGGTATGCCCCAAAGTCTCTGCCAAATGATGCCCCTGAGTATTACCGCCGGTAGCCAATAGCGCCCGATCGTATTGTTCCCGCACTCCATTTTGGAACTTAATTTCAAATTGCGGGGGTTTTACATCTTGGGAAATAGTTTCAATACTTTTCACTCTGGCGCCAAGTCGAATTTTAATTTTATTTGTTGCCGCGATATTTAGCAGGCAATCAATAATGGTTGATGATTTGTCGGTTATCGGAAACATTCTGCCATCATCTTCGACTTTCAGGGGAACTCCATGCTTTTCAAACCAAGCAACAGTATCGCGAGGTTGAAATCGACTGAACGACCCTCGCAATTCTTTATTTCCTCGCGGATAATATTTTACTAATTCGGCCGGGTCAAAACAGTGATTTGTTACATTGCAACGTCCACCACCGGAAATGCGCACTTTGGATAGCGGTTGTTTGGTTGCTTCGAGTATTGCAATTTCGGCTGATGGGTTATGAGTTGCGGCAGAAATGGCGCCAAAGACTCCTGCCGGACCGGCCCCGATAACTGCTATACGCACAAACTTATCCAGTGCGGAGAAAACTTCTTCATCAGGTATAGTATGAACTCTAATGATTCAAATACCAAACAGATTTTGCGAAATAAAGCATAAATTCCGGATTTTTTTGGGGACCGACCATTTCCCATTTTGTCCCAACGGGCTTGTTGAAAAACACAATTGTGTTGCACGAGTGCATGGTTCGCCATGGCGAATCCACATCTGCCAATGTTATGCAATGGCTTAGGGGCAGATGTGAACTCGCCGCGGCGAGCCCCCCACGCACAGGGACTTTTTCAACACTCCCCAAATGAAGGGTTTTGGATTCCCTATAAGAAAGGGATCAGATTGGCTTTTAAGCCTTAGGCTTACAAGTTAAATATGGCGATAGATTTTCATATATCTATTGATAATTATTCATAACTCAGTATATATTTGCTCTGCCGTATGTGTGGGAATAATAAATATTCAGAATGCCTTCTTTATATTTCTGCTATTCTGATAATAAGCGGGATGATATGCCCGCAGGCAATCGGTGGGCAGTCACTGCGGCATCCTGATGGAATAGTCGGCAAACCAAATGGCCGAATTTGGGGGCAATATGTATCGGTTTCGCCGGGCAAGGGGGTCAAGGCAGAAGATCGTCAACGGGGCGGGATTACCCTTGGTTGGCCAATTTTATCCAGGATGTCTATCGCCGGGCGCTATCAGATGGATAAATCAGACTCTCTTTTTCATACTTTTGGTTTTGATGGCATTTTCTATTTCGGGAATCCCCTTGATTTAGCCAAACAAGGCAATCCCGACGGGATTTTGCTTATCCCAATTTTGGGGTGCGGCTTTGGTTTTACGATTGCGGATCAAGAACCAAAAAACCATAGATTTCAGGTCGAGGTCAAATTTCAATTGCCGATTCTGACATGGTTGACGGTTGGGTCGGAATATCATTATTATGATAAACGGCCGAACCATATAATAAATCGATATGCCGGCATGATTAAAATTCATACAGGCGAGTATTCTGTTTCCGAAAGATATTTAAATCCGGATGCCCCAGAAGGAAGCATTTCATTTGTGATTAAAGGTGGAGGTTCCGGGGACGGTATCTTTGGAGAAATAATGGCCCTATTTCCTCTTCGATCGAATATGACGGTTGACCTATTTGCCAGCGGAGAAAAGGTTTATAATCCAAGAATTGTTTCTGTCGCAATCGGTTTCGGTTTGCGATATTATCCCGAAAATTAATTTCGTTTCTGATAGATACAACCACCTATTTTTGATGATATTTGGTAACTATGGGAATAGCGGCGAAAATATTATATAAGTCATTACTAATCAAGCAGATAACTATCCAGCGATAATAGACTTTTCAATATTCTAATGTGGTGTCCCAGAAATAAATTTCAAGTTTTGTCGGGTCCTAATCCCGATTCGCTTTGCGATTCGGGACGAGACCCGGCAACTTTATTTATGGCAAGCGAATGCGTCAGGTCTCATTCTCCCCAACAAATTCGGGGAGAATTAGGACCTAACGCAACCATTAGATAGATGTAAAGATTCGTTGGAGACACCACAATAATTCTATTTCAAATTATTCTTTGACCATTCTCAAATTTTCTTCCGCAGAAGCTAATTCCCGTAACTATTTATCTAATAGAAAAGGGGACGGACACAATATCAAAGGGGGGAGCGGCAAATACCGGCCTGCTAAATTCTGGCTGATCGGAACAATCTTTAATGTTCTCTGACAGTCAAGGAATTCCCGGCGATGCCAGTGCTCGCATCGCCGGGAAAAGAAAAAGCTGGGGGACTTATTGAGTAAAGGGGTTGCTTAAAAAACCCGGCAAGTAAGGATACTCGCCGGGTTTTGATTTGACATATTGTAAATTAGCTCATCGCCGCTTTTGCACCAGTACAACACCAAAATATTACTGTCAGTAAGACAAGAAAATTAATCATAATCAAACAGCAGGTTCAATCGGCTTCGCCAGTCCAAATTTTTCCGATACATATACTCCGGCAACAATAAAGAAAGCCCCTAAAATCAGCCAGACGGTTATCGCCTCTTTAATCAATATGGTTGCTCCCGCCATGGTGAATAACGGTTCCAGATACAAATAAACCCCAACTTCCCCCGCCGGCCTTTTCGAAAGCCCTTCCGACCATGACCAAAATGAAATTGCCAGGCATCCCACACCCAAAAACACCAAAGCAACGATGCCATCAGTATTCATCATATAATAAGCATCGCGACCGCTTCTTAATAAACTATATGGAACAATAACCGCGGCGGATATGGTTATCATCCAAAAAGTCCCGACAAGAGGGTTAAGCGCTTTGGTCAACTTGCGAGTTACAATCGTATAAAACGCCCAGGTAACACAACTGCCCAAAACAATCCAATCGCCGGTTGATGATATCCAGTCAAGCGAACCCAAGTCCCCTTTGGATACCAAAAATACGACTCCAATCGTTGCCAAAAAAACACCCATTATTTGAAATCGGCCAAAAGGTTCTTTTAAAACAAAAAATGATAAGATGGCGATAAATATCGGCGCCGTGGTTAGAATCCAGGCGGTATTGGTAGCCGTAGTGGTTTCCATACCGGTCGCCATTACCCAAAAATGAAGAAACAGTATCACCGCTGATAATAGCAAATATTTGATCTGACCCTTTATCGCCAATGATAAATGCTTGTACCATATAATTATCAGCAATGTCACCCCCCCCAACACAAAGCGGGCGGCAATCATCTCAATCGGCGTAAGATATTTTAAGACAACCTTTATGGCGATGTATGACAGTCCCCAAAAAAAAACCGCTATCAGCAAAAATATCGACATACATACTCTAATTAACTATATTAAACGGCCAATATAATGCAAACTTATGGCAAACCAAGGTACTTTATACATATCGCTTATTATCGCTACTTTTGCGGTTTCATGGGCGGCTATATTCATAAAATTGGCCGACGCCGCTCCTCTTGCCACCGCTTTTTACCGAATGGCAATTGCATCCCTAATCCTCGCCATTCCCGCAATCCCCAAAGTATGCAAAATATCCAAAATCCTTTCTGCCAAAGAGAAGCTGATGATATTGATATCCGGCATCGTTCTGGGATTGCATTTTGCCTTTTGGGTTACATCGCTTTTTTACACTACTATATCCAATTCCACTATTCTGGTGGCCACACAGCCAATATTTGTCCTTATGATGGAAACCTTGATTCTCCGCGAAAAAATCCCAAAAAGATCATTAATTGGAATGATGGTGGCTATTATTGGAATGGGTATTATTTCACATGGGGATTTAAATCTTGAAAAAAAATATATCATTGGTGATATTTTGGCTCTCATCGGAGCCATTTGCGCCGGAATATATCTATTCATAGGCCGCCAACTGCGTGTCAAGCTCGATAATCTCTGCTATATTTTCCCCGTCTATTCCATTTCCGCAATTACTCTTCTGATTATTTCCCTTTTTTATGGAGAAAACCTCACCAATTTTTCAACCAAAAGTTGGATGTTATTTCTGGCCCTTGCCATAATACCGACTGTTCTTGGACATTCGCTATATAACTGGCTTCTCAAATATGTCCCTGCCCATAAAGTGGCTACTACCATTCTTGGCGAGCCGATTGGGGCTTCCATTTTGGCCATAATATTCTTCGATCAGATCCCCGGTTGGTGGACCGTTATTGCAGGGGGACTAATTCTGGTAGGAATTTTTATAGTATTATCCCGATGTGACACCCAAGAACAATCAGAAAATTAAAATAAAAAAATCACTTGACTTCAATTATGTAATTAGGCATTTTTTATCGGTATCCGCCGAGAAAGAGATTTTTTCTTATGCCCATAATTGGGTGGCTTTTTATATTTTGGGGGAATATTATACCTGCTCTCGAAAATTTTGTCGCCTCGGTTCCTATTCCAAGGGTTAATTATCGATTACTCTCAATTCCTGTGAAACTTTTATCATGCCATTACCATATATCCATAAGGAATCAAAATTTTTTAATAGGGGAGTAAAATTATGAAAAAGGGTGATTTTGCGTTCCGGTTCATGCTTGTCGCATCCATTATTGCATTGTTATTTTCCTGCGGTGGAGATGAAGCAACAACTAATCCAACAACAAATAGCGGGATCAGATGGGTCGGCACCAGTTTTGTCTTTGATGACGAACCTCAGAAAAAAAATTATTCTTTCATGCTTTTTTATTATGACGGCTGTTATTATTGCAACCAGTTTAAGGCCGTGACTTTGGCTGATCAGGAGGTAATTAAAATTCTCAAAGAGTCTTTCAACACTACCAAAATTAATGCCTTTGCCGATTCTCAGGTGATCTTCCGAGATTCTTCGGTTTCTTGTAACGAATTTGCCACTGATATCTGTGGGGTTAAGGGTTACCCTACCGGGCTATTTTTCAAAGATACCGGTATTTATATCGGGCGCTTTGAAGGGTATGTGCCGCCGGCGACATTTAAGCTATATCTTAAAGCGGTTCTTGATGGCACTTTCCGCACCCAATAAATTGAAATAAAAATGAAGAATGGGTTTGATATTTTGATTATCTAATTAAAAGGCCAAGATAAATATAGTTATAATATCATCCCTGCAAAGTGCGGATCGAAACTGACTTCTTTTTCGGTAGGCCCGGCATGCTCTGCCAATGCTCTTTCCAAATTCCTTCTGGCCTTTTCTACATCGCCCAAAAGCGCATAACCGCGGGCAATGTCATAAAGTATTTCCCCGTCGATTTGGCTTAATTTTTCCAGCTCTGCCAAAAATAAAACCGCCTTTTCCCTCTGATTGTCCGCCGCCAAGGCCAGTGCACAATATGCCTTTATATGGGGATTATCTTTATCCTGCGATTCACACCCTTGCGCCACTTCAAGCGCCTTCGCAAAATATACCTTTGCACTCGACTCATCGCCGCTCTGCCGCCCAATGAAACCGCAAAAATACAGAGCAATAAATGGAAAATACCCGACCTTGATCGACTCATTAAACATTCCCAGCGCTTTATCATATTCTTTTTTAATTAGATAAATATATCCGGCATGAATGTTGGCATTGGGGTCACCTTTATATTTAACCGCCATCAGCATATTATCCAATGCCAAATCCAATACTCCCAACTTCAGATAAACCGTCCCAAGATTATAATGTGCCCGCCCATAATCCGGCGCCAATTCAAGGATACGTTGAAGTGTCGCCATGGCTATGGTATATTTTCGCAAGTCCATATTTATAAGACTCAGAAGCAAAAGCGTCTCTAAATCGTTGGGTGCATATTTCAGGGACATCCTCGCCCAATAAATAGCGTTCTCATGGTCGCCTTCCGTCTCTTTCAACCAGGCTAAAGTACGATACCCAATGGCATACTTTGGATTCAACTCTATGGCCTTTAAAAATGCCGCTTCGGCATTGGAGAAATCGCCCGCAAACATATAATATCTTCCCAATGATCGATGCGCCTCGGGAATATCCGGCAAAATTTCAATCGCCTTTAAGGCCTCATCTTTGGCATGCTCGATCTTTTGCCGGCTTCTATCATAATACGCCATATATTGAGAGGCATAGACATCCGATAGACCGGAATGGGCATAGGCCAAAGTTGGGTCGATTTCCAGCGCCCGTGTAAACATCTTTTCGGCTATTTCCATGTCATCCGGCTTGCCGGTCTGATAATAATTTTTTCCTTTTAAATAGTATTCATAAGCGGCAATATCCGTCCTGAATATATCCTCAACCTCAATCGCTTTATGGCCGGTGGCATCTTCAAGCGCCTCAGCCGCTTCCTGTACCGCCATCGCCAGTGAATGAAATATTTTATCATGCAAGGAATCATAATTCTTCCCAAAGATAAGATTCTTGCCATTATCACTGAATATTTTTAGGTGCAGTCTTATTTTATCCTGCCATTTCATCAACGAACCAAGTATTACAAAATCCGACCGGCAATGCTTAAAAACCTCCCTGACATCGCGGACATACTTCGTCGACGGTTCTGCGGAAATTATCAAATCCGTCCTTTTGGACAATTCATTGATAATATCCTCGGTAAAGCCGATACAAAAATATTCCCAGTTTTCGTCACCCGAAAGGTTTTTCAGATCGATAACTGTTACGGCTTGACGGCTCTTGAGAAGTCGGTATTCTTTCTTAACCTCTTTCGTCCTGAGAGAATTATCTATGAAATCAATTACGGCATTGATATTCTCAAACCTCTCCGCCGGCTGTTTTGATAACAATTTCATCACCAATTCATCAACCCAACCCGGCATTTCCTTAAATATGTCAGAGGGCAGTGATGGTTCTTCATGCAGGATCGAATATATAATTGCCGCCGGATACTCCCCTTCAAACGGCCTGATACCCGTAAACAGCTCATACAAAAGCACACCAAAACTGAATTGATCAGAAAGAGCCGTAATAGAGTCCCCGGTTAGCTGTTCGGGAGATAGATAGTGGAGAGTTCCTTCTATGTTTCCCAATTGATCGACACTATCTGAATATTCGGACTTGGCCAAACCGAAATCGAGAATCTTGATCTGACTTTCTTCATTTACCTTAATATTTTCCGGTTTAAGGTCACGATGTATTAACCCCTGAAGATGCGCTGATCTTAAACCCAAAGCTATCTGCCGGGCAAGATTGAGATTATCATCAAAATCTTGACCCGCCATATATTCTCTTAAGGTCCGACCGGGAATATATTCCAAAGAAATATAAGATTGGCCGTCAACCTCCGATTGCTCCCATACTTTGACAACATAAGGAGAATCTATCTTGGCGGCGGCTTTTGCCTCTTGAACCAGTTTGGCGCGATAATCCGGGTTCTGGGAAAACTTGTCATTTATTACCTTCAGAGCAACCACCCTGTCCAAGCGGGTATCGGTTGCCTTATAGACATCTCCCATTGCTCCAGAACCAAGCAATTCAATTATTTTATGACTACCAAAAATGGAACCGGCGGCTAACATTTATCCACATTTTGATTTATATTTTATGTCTTTTCAAGTAAATTCAATATTGCCAATTGGCCTACAATTAGCTTAAATTAAACGGGATATTATTTTCCTCACTCCTAATATATGGGAATGCAAACAGAATGCCAAATGGTTTTAGCCATGACCATGATCGCCTGAAGCAGGCCCTCGATGAGCTGACATCCCTGAATCAAATCGCCAATGCCATCAATGCCCTGATGGCCGTCGATAAAATCACCCAAGTTATTATCGACCACTGCCTGAAAAAAATACGGGCTTCTCAGGGAGCGGTCTTTTTATTGGATGAAAAGAAGGTTGAACAGGTCGATGTATTTAAAACCTTTATTAGGGAATTTTCCATTTCCTCGGATAAAATTCCCATGCATCTTAATGAAAGCATTACCGGCTGGATGATCAAGTATAGAACCATGTTGGTCAGCAATAATCCCGACTCTGATGATAGATTCAAGGGTTTCAAATTTGCCCCCATGGGAGTTCATTCCATTCTAGCAGCGCCTCTCTTGACCAAAAGCGGCTTAATCGGCGCGTTGGTTCTTTTCAATAAGAAGGATGGCGAGGGATTCGGCGAAGATGATAAGCGTTTTTTGGGAATTGTCGGCGCCCAGGCCGCCAAAGTAATCGAAAACGCCCGCCTTCATGAACAGGAAGAAAAATATATAGCCATACAGGAAGAAATCAAGCTGGCCCAATCAATCCAACAGGGTTTTCTTCCCCGATGCGGCTTAAAAACAGCTAATTTGGATATCTGTGGATTTAACCATCCCGCCAAAGAAGTGGGAGGTGATTTTTATGACATTGTCAAATTGGATGAAAATCGGGTTTTTATTTCCCTTGGCGATGTTTCCGGCAAAGGTATCCCTGCCGCTCTTTTGATGGCCAACGCCCAAGCCGTATTCAGATCTCAGCTTTTTAAGAAGGGGGAAATTCGCATAGAAGACCTTGCAACAAGCCTCAATAATCTTATATGCCAATTCAGCGGCCCTGGTCAATTTATAACAGCTCTCTTTGGAATTTATGATATCCCCTCCCAGAAATTTACCTATATCAATGCCGGGCATCTACCCCCAATAATTCTCAACGCAAACGGCGATATCTCCCAATTTGAGGCCGCCGATCTTGTAATCGGAGTCCTGCCGGATATCAATTTTGGCCTAAATGAAATCTTGCTGAAAGAAGGGGATATTCTTTTCATATATTCCGATGGGATTATTGAACTTTATGGAAAAAATGATGAACAATTTGGCGAAATAAGACTGGCCGAATTATTGGGCCGTTCTCGCAATAAAGATGCTTCAACTATATGTTCCTCAATTTTTCAGTCCTTGAATGAATTCCGGAGCGATTGCGTGCAATCCGACGATATCACCATGATTGCGCTGAAAATTTTGGAAAGATAATGCAGAACTAAATACTTGACAGATATCAATTTCCTTCTATATTTAATCAAGAGCCGGACATATAGTATATTTTTAATATGGATAATTATTGGTTAGGGGTGTGACGACTTTTTCTAAATATTTGAATTTGTTGGTGGGGGAAATTAGTCATAAGCTATAATACTTCTTAAATACTGCTATTAGCTATAGCCTAAAATTACTATTGGAGGGAGTTATGTTAAAGTTATTAACTATCTTACTTCTTCTCAGTTTTGCTTTCACTTTGGTGGCTTTCGCCATCGATAAGCCGACCAGCGAAAAAATCAAAAACCGGCAAACCATTGATGCCCTACCCCGTACTCCGACCATAGATGAGATGGGGATGCCTGCCAAATCTTATCCCATCGATAATCAAGACCTGCAATTGAATTATGATGGTAAAGCGTCACTCTCACCGGGACGTCTGGTTGGATTAACGACTCGCGATATGCAAAATCGCGGCAGAATGAATAGGACTATCGATTGGCGGGGCCCGGATAAATATATTTATTTTACATGGACACACAAATCAGATTTTAACTATCTGGGCATGTTGCGAACCCGCTACCAAATCTATGATCCCTCTTACGGAGATTTCCTATGCAATCCTGGCGGGGTCGAATTACACTCTCTTGCGGATCATTCTGCATATCCGGCGCTGAGTATCATGCCGGATGGCAAAGCTATCATCGCCAATCATTTTGATGTTTCCGACGATTTTGATTATAAACCACGCTTATGGTATAAATCAAGTACGCAGATATGCGATTTCCCCTATGACTGCGATATTCCTGATTCGCTCCTAAATTATAATTTATACGATGATACCATGTTTTTATTCCCCTCAATGGAATGTCAAATTTATGGCACCGACACGGTTACGCATCTATTTGCCCAACAATCTGCCGCTGATGGCCGTAATATTCTCCGCTATTTCAGAAAAGTTGGGGGGGCTTTGACATGCGCCTGGGATTGCCCGCCGATGACAATTGATACTGTTTTCGACCCAAATTATTCCCAAACAGTTGTGGCATCAAACCTTACCGACGATGTTGCCCTTGTCTGGACGGCTGAATTGCCATCTATCCCCGGCGGAAACGAATCGGTCAACCGCGACCGAGCCCGATGCAATGATATTTACTATATGAGATCCGATAATATGGGATCGACCTGGAATGATAAAGTTAATGTCACCCAATCTGATTCATCCAAAGTCGGCTGGCGCGCCTATCAGGACTTAAGCGCTATATTCTCCCTCCTTAATGATCCCAGCCCTCTCCATATTGTCTGGAATGCCCGCGAATTTTCACCCTATCCCGCCCCGAATGGCTCTTTCCCTCATTATTATGGCTCGCGACTGTTTCATTGGTGCAGTGATTATCCATCTGTCATCAATACAATCAAAGATGCCAACTGGGACATTCCTGATTATGGATGCTATGGCGATCCCTATAATGATATGAGCATGGTCAAACCGCAGATTTCGATATGTGATAACAAGCTTTATGTCGTTTTTGTGCAGTTTAATGATATTGAAAATGGCATTTGGGATGATTGCCATAATGCAAACTGGACACACTATCGCCATTCTGGTACCGCCAATGGAGAGCTATATGTTTCGGTCTCTGACAATGATGGAGCAAGTTGGGATATCGCTCAAAATCTTACCAACTCCTTCACCTCGCGGTGCGATTCTGAGACCGGGCCTAATGGGGAATGCGATGCCGACCATTGGCCTTCAATGAGTCGCTACGGTATGGACACTAATCTTATTTTTCCGGGAGTTCCGATAGTTGACCCGTCGGGAGGATATACGGGTAATTACTATCTTGATATTTTTTATGTCAATGACAAATACCCGGGTTCATGTATCCTTAATGCAGGAGTCTGGACCACCAATCCGCTAAAATGGTTCCGGTTGCCATGCTATGAGCCGGGGAATTCATCAGAACTCTGTATTTTCCCATCTGATTTTACTCCTGAAGGCGGCGGTCCCATTTACATTGAGCCGGGAGCGGAACTTGATACCATTGTTACGCTTGAGAATTACGGGAACGCCCCTATGACTTTTAATAGCGTCAATGCAGTCAAACTAACCGGCGCCGAATATGATTGGCTCGGCATTTACAATGTTCCGGCGACCATTCTTGCGGGCGACATTGATGATATGCATATTCAACTGAATAAGGCTGGCATTGTCAAAACTCCGATGGCCCTTGATGGGATAATTGTATTTGAAAAAGATACCAAGGGACTCTGGGATACATTAAAAATCCACATTATGGTTGCTGACACCGTCTATATGCCTGAATGGGCGTCAATTAGAACATCAAGCATCCGTCTGACATTGAATAATGCCGGCAATATAGGGAAAGTCGGTGAAGAGCCGGGCCATAATATGAACTTTCTCAATGATTGCGACACGACTCTTAATACCGCCCCGGGAGTTGATGATAATTCCGAATTTTATTTGTTCGATGCCAGCCCATTTATTCTGCGGGCGAGCGGCGGCGATACAATATTAAATTCATATTTCTACGACGCCAATTGGCTTAAAAATGACGGATTCCGACCGCTGGAAAAGTTGATTGTCGATTCCAGTTTTGCCGACTATCAGTTTCTAAGTACCGGCAAGTATAGCACGCCGGATATGGTTATATCAATGGAATGTAATTACTGGGCTCCAATGTCTGCGGAAAGTTCGGAATTTATTATTCAGGAAATTAGGGTTTTCAATGATGGCGATTCAACTCTGCATGGCATATTTGTCGGCAATATGATGGATTGGGATATTCCCTCGGATACTTCGGTTGATAATGGTTCCGGAATTGATGGTCCCCGGCAATTGATGTATTGTTATGGAGCTGAGTATGGGCCAGATCCCATTCCAAATAATGATTGTATCCTGGCCAATCAGCGGTACGGCGGTTATGCTTTCCATTATGGCTACAAATTGCCTTTCTCGAATCCTACTACCGATAGCATTGGGTCTATTAAATATGCTTTCACCGACTACGTTAATAGCTGGTTGCGCCCCACGTCAAACTTCGTACCGCAGGAGCTTTATGATAGAATTAATCCCAATTTGGGATTTGAAGTATGGACTATTGACAGCCTTGCCGACATCTTCATGGTTTATGCATTTGGGAAATTCGATATTCCGGCGGAGGGCGGGTTGGTCTTTGTAAATATTTTGGCCTCTGAATATGATGGCGGTTTATCCGGTTTACGGCAGACCATTGATAAGGCCAGACAATGGATAGCCAATCGCCCGGGATTAATCGGTCGATCTCAATTTTTCGACCTGCGGCCATTGACTATTGTCGCCTATTCGCCGGTTAATCTGAAAATAACTGATCCCGTGGGTGATTACATTGCCAGAGACCCCTATGATGTATTGACGCAGACTATCTTCCCAGCCGATTATTTCGAAAATCCGCCTAATTACATCGATTCCGTGATCATCTATTTCCCCATTGAAGGTGATTATATAATAGAAGTCGTCGCTGAAGATGATCCACCCCCTGGGGCAACTTATACCATCGGCATTCGCATTGATGGCACCGAACAGGCGATTATGACACTTGAAGCCGATGTTCCAGCCGCTGGCATGGTTGATTCCATTATTTATGTTGTTGAGGAAGAATGGCACTTTATCAACGGTGACGCCAATGATAATGGCCTCGTCAATATTCAGGACATAACTTTCTTGATCAATTATCTCTATAAACAGGGTACGGCGCCATATCCTGTTATTGCCGGTGATGCCAACTGCGATGGCACAGTGAATATAAAGGACATAACTTATCTAATCAATTACCTTTACAAGCAAGGCCCTGCCCCATGCCAACAATAATTTGAGATATTTTTTTGGGGGTGGTCAGGCGACCACCCCTTTTCTTGCTTGACACATGAATCATTTTATCTTATTTAGTAACAATAGGCTAATAAAATAGGGTAAATTGCAATTTCCCCTGAGGGTACATGAAATATCGTTCATCTCTGTTAATATTATTCTTTATTATTATTCAACCCTTATGCACTTGGGGAAAAACAAAACCTCAATTCTGGATTTCCGGTTCCCTTGGTTACAATACCTATGACATGTCCGACATAAACAATGAAATCCAAGCCCGTAATGATACTCTGGGTGTTGAAATGGACAAAATTAAAGGCGGGGTTGGATATGGTTGTTCGTTCGGCGTAAATGTGAGCAGATTCGGTATAAATCTGGGATTTGAACGATTGAATGCTTCCAAAGATTACATGGATTCTACCTGGAGTTTCGATTATTCCCTTCCGGCCAATCTGTACTATGCCGGAATTAATTATCAGATTCCCCTAATGCCGCATCTAAACCTTGGTATAGGGAGTGATGTCGGTATGATTTCATTGGGCGGCGGCATCGGCATGGCAACGGATGATGCCAGACCGATAATTGTCGGTATAAGCGGCAGTTCATTATTTCTCAAGGGACGCATTTTTATAGATTATCATTTCACGCCATCGATAGCCTTATGGTCATCCGCAGGGTATAGAGGCGCAAAAGTTGATGAAGTAAAAATCGGGGAAAAAGTAAAAAAGAATGAGGATGGATCAAATTTTTCTATAAGCCATAGTGGATTTGATTTAAGAATGGGACTTAGATTTATATTGAACCCCTGATATTTTTCAACACTTCAATGACAAAATTAAAGGGTCGGGAAAATGCATCATCCCGACCCCTAATCATTTCACCAATGGTGCAGAATATATTTTTGTGCTTGTAAGCCTCAGGCCTAAAGACCTACCCCTTGCTCTTTTCTTTGGTGTCTCCCTCTTTTTCCGACAGCATTTCATCTATACGGGCTGATTTGCCGGTCAGTTTGCGCATATAGTACAATTTATTTCTGCGAACTTTCCCCTGACGAAGCCGTTCTATCTTTGAGATATTGGGAGAATGCAGTGGGAAAACCCTTTCAACGCCGACACCCGAAGATATTTTGCGGACGGTAAAGGTTTCTCCCAAACCGCCGCCGCGACGGCCTATAACTGTCCCCTGAAAAACCTGAATTCTTTCCTTATCTCCCTCCTTAATTTTCACATGAACCTTGACAGTATCACCCGACTTAAATGCGGGGACATTGTCCTTCATATAGCCCTTTTCCAACTGATCAATTTGTCTCATAAATCTATCCTCTCATTCTTTTCTTTCTTTTTCAATTGCTCAATATACATTATTTCTTCTTTATCGAGTGGAATATTATTTAATAAATCAGGCCGATTTTCATGGGTTTTACGGAGTGACTCGAATCTGCGAAATTTTCTAATCTCCTTATGATTCCCCTGCAAAAGCGGTTCGGGAACTCTATATCCCATATACTCTTCCGGCCGCGTATAGACCGGCGCCCCCAGGATTTTTTCGGTATGAGAATCGGCCAAAGCGGACTCAAAATTCCCAAGCACTCCCGGTATTAACCGAATGACAGCATCAAGCATCACCCCCGCCGCCGCCTCGCCCCCAGTCATCACATAATCGCCGATAGATATTTCCTCAATCTCAAATAGTGATAAAACCCGTTCATCCACCCCAAGATAATGGCCGCATATAATTGTCACCCTATCGGCCAGAGAAAATTCAACCGCTTTTTGCTGATTAAATAATTTTCCGGCGGCGCTGGTCAGGATAATTTTCTCCCCCGCTTTATTAGTTCGGCCATACCCCAAAGATTCTAAACATCTATAAAGCGGCTCCATTTTAATGACCATTCCGCCGCCCCCGCCGAATGGGGCATCATCCGCGGTTTTATGCTTATCAAGCGCAAAATCCCGAAAGTCTATTATTTTTATTTCAAAGAGCTGTTTATTCAATCCCCTGCCAATTATCGATTGGCTAATGACCGAATTAAAATAGGCCGGGAAAAGGGTAATTATTTCAATTTTCATTAAACCTCAGGGTTCATGGAATTTCTTCTTCCGGGGTTGATATAGGATGAATCCCATGTGATAACCCTGCCATCTCAATCAAATATCCCCTCAGGGGGGTCAACTACAATCTCTTTTCCTTCTATATTTATTTCTTTCAAAAACTGTCTGACCATCGGCAAAAAAAATCTCTTGCCAATGTCATTTTCAACTACCAGAACATCGTTGGCAGGATATGTTTCAACATCTACGGCCCGGCCAAGCAAACCGCCCCGGACATCAAAAATTAGACAGTCAATCAAATCAAAGTGATAAAAAACACCTTCAGGGGGATTTTTCAATGCGGCGCTTTGTATGTAAAGGAAATCATTGGCTAAGTCCTTTGCATCATCAGCGCTATTAATCCCCTTGATTTTTATCACCGGTCTTCCGGAAATCAAGTTCATTCTCTCAATTATGATTTCCTTCCAACCTTCGTCTATTTTAATCCAGAGCGGTTCTTTACTTTGAAACCGCTCAGGATTATCGGTCATTGGATTTATATATATTTCGCCGGTTACACCCCGTGGACGGCCAAACCGTCCGACTATGATATATTCCGGACGATTTACCAACTATTCAAGTATCTCCAGAACAGCCCTTTTGCCCTTCTTGGCTGAGATAGCGGCAATCAGGATTCTGATTGACTTCGCTGTCTGTCCATGCTTCCCAATAACCTTTCCCAAATCACCCTGGCCGACGCGCAGTTCATATACCGTTGTTCTTTCGCCTTGAACCTCAGTCAAAACCACATCATTGGGATTATCAACCAGCGCTTTCACGATTGTTTCGATGAATTCTTTCACAGCAAACTCCTTTGTAGATCCAATTCCTGGTTTATTTCTCTATCTGCTAACAACAATCAAAAGGTAAACTAAGCTTCAGTCTTGATTCCTTTTTTGCTCTTTCTCTTTTTGGGACGTTCCGTGATTGTCTCGGCCAAAATCATCCCCGATATATCCCCTCCCTTTTTCTTGGTTTCATATTTCTTAAGAAAACCAACCTGCTTAAGAAGCGTCATAACGGTATCCGATGGCTCAGCGCCCTGATCAAACCAATACATCATCTTGGTTTCATCAATCTTAACCAAAGCCGGCTTGGCAATCGGGTTATAATGTCCGAGAATTTCAACAAACCTTCCGTCGCGGGGCATGCGGGAATCGGTGGCAATAAATCTATAAGTAGGTTTTTTTTTAGCGCCCAGACGTCTTAATCTGATCCGTGTTGCCAATTTTCGTTACCTCCATCATCTAAAGAATTACATTTGGAAAGGGAATGCCCCTTTCGGCAGACCTTTAAGTTTGAATTTATTTACATTTTTAATCATTTTTTGCATAGCTGAAAACTGCTTTAAAAGAAGATTAAGATTTTGTACGGAATTACCTGATCCTAAAGCAATGCGTTTCTTCCTCGAACCATCTATGATATGTGGATTTCGTCTTTCTTCCAGCGTCATTGATTGTATCATCGCCTCAACCCGCTTCATCCCGTTTTCATCTATCTGAACGCCTTTTAAAGCCTTTCCCATCCCGGGTATCATCCCCAAAATTGATTCCAGCGGACCCATCTTTTTTATCTGTTGCATCTGCTCATAAAAATCTTCAAGAGTAAAAGCCTGTCTCCTCAGCTTCTCCTCCAGCTTGGCCGCCTCTTTCAAATCTACAGATTGCTGGGCCTTCTCAACCAGACTGACTATATCCCCCATCCCCAGAATACGGGAGGCCATTCTATCCGGATGGAATGGCTCTAAATCCGATAATTTTTCCCCAATTGACGCCAGCTTTATGGGACATCCGGTAACAGCGCGAATTGAGATGGCAGCTCCACCCCGCGCATCGCCGTCAAGCTTGGAAAGGGCCACACCTGTTAGTCCCAACCTTTGATGAAACTTCTCCGCCAAATTTACCGCATCCTGACCGGTCATGGCATCTGCCACCAAAATCAATTCATCCGGAGCAACTCTGGCCTTTATCTCTTCCAGTTCCACCATTAACTCATCATCGATATGGAGTCGCCCCGCCGTATCGCAAATCATTAAATCGATAAAATTCTTCTCAGCATATTTTTTGGCCTGCGAGCAGATTTCGGGAGGTTTGGCATTATCCAAATGAAATACTTCAACTCCAATTGAATCCCCCAAAATCATGAGCTGTTTTATGGCAGCTGGACGATATATATCCGCGGCGACCAATAGTGGTTTTTTATTTTTCCTTTTTGCCTGCAAAGCCAGTTTGCCGCATAAGGTAGTTTTTCCGGAGCCTTGAAGTCCACAGAGAACATAAACGGTGGGCGCTTTATCAATTGGCGCAAGAGGAACCATTTTCTCGCCCAACAGCCTTACCAATTCATCATGAACAATTTTGACAATCTGCTGACCGGGTTCGATTGATTTTAAGACCCTTTCGCCTACCGCTTCTGTTTCCGCATGCTTAATAAAATCACGGACAACCTTATAGTTGACATCAGCTTCCAAAAGAGCCCGGCGCACCTCTTTTAGGGCATCCTTAATATTCTTTTCAGTAAGTTTTCCGGCGCCGCGAAGATTCTTAAAAATCTCGTCAAATTTATCTATCAGTTCACCAAACATATTTCCTACAATACTTCAAAAACCACTGGGCATACCATCCCCTTGGTTAGAGCCATAAATTATATGAAAATGCCCCCAAAATGGCAAGTTATTTCTACAACCGACCGAAACGGGTTTTAAAAATCCGTTTGACTTCGAAGGGGCGGCTACCCTATCTTAACTATGTGTCCATTATTTTTTGGGGGGAAGACTAAAATGAATATTAGTGGAGTTCCCCCGATTTGACGGACACGGAGTTAAGGTGTATCTTAGCCTTATGGAGGTGTCCAAATGGAAGGAAGACGCAAATATGACCGTCAATTCA
>JAGVEJ010000219.1 GCA_020058225.1 Candidatus Zixiibacteriota bacterium
CCTTCGGCGGGTTCTCCATGAAATCCTCCCGCTCGATATACAAAACTTTGGAGAACGGTACCTTGCGACTCCCCATCGACGGATCTTCGGGGTTATTGACCGTTTCAAATTCCTCGACCTGATTATCCGGATAATTATCTATGATGACTCTTAACGGCCGCAAAACCGCCATCACTCGAGGTGCGCGCAGGTTTAAATCCTCGCGGACGCAATCCTCAAGCACTGCCACATCAACCATACTGTCGCGCTTAGCCACGCCGATCCGCTCAGCAAAAGTGCAAATAGATTCCGGAGGATATCCTCGACGCCGCAATCCGGAGATAGTTGGCATACGGGGGTCATCCCAGCCATCGACAATCTTCTCTCGCACCAATTCCAGAAGCCTTCGCTTGCTCATCACGGTATAAGTAAGATTCAGGCGGGCGAATTCAATCTGGCGCGGGTGGTGTATCCCCAGTTCGTCGATGTACCAATCATAAAGCGGGCGATGAGCTTCGAACTCAACGGTGCAGATAGAATGGGTGATCCCTTCAATGGAATCCGATTCGCCATGCGCCCAGTCGTACATCGGGTAAATGCACCATTTATCGCCGGTGCGATGATGTTCGGCATGCAAAATTCGATATATCACCGGATCCCGCATATTAAGATTAGGCGAGGCCATATCGATTTTGGCGCGCAGCGTTCGAGACCCATCAGGAAACTCGCCCTTTTTCATTCTCTCGAAAAGACTAATATTTTCCTCAACACTGCGATTGCGATAGGGACTCTCTTTTCCCTGCTGTGTCAGAGTCCCGCGACTGTCGCGCACTTGTTCGGCGGTCAAATCGCACACATAAGCTTTCCCTTTTTTTATCAACTGAATCGCATATTCATAGAGCTTATCAAAGTAATCCGAGGCGTAATATTCCCGATTTCCCCAATCGAATCCCAGCCATCGAATATCTTCTTTGATCGACTCCACATATTCGACTTCTTCTTTGATCGGATTGGTGTCGTCAAAGCGAAGGTTGCATACCCCGCCATATTGGGCCGCGATGCCAAAATTAAGGCAGATAGATTTGGCGTGACCGATATGAAGATATCCATTGGGCTCCGGCGGGAAACGGGTCATAATTCGCCCACTATATTTATTGGAATTTATGTCCTCGTTGATAATTTCTTTAATAAAGTTTGTCTGGGGTGTAATATTGGGCATATTATTTTACTCGCTATTCCTTCAATATTTCAATTCGGTGGTTTGCAATATTTATGTAACATAAGAAAAAAAACACCATTGGATTTGAAAAATATGACCTAATAGAGATTCATTCAAGGTAATTTTGGCAGTATGACTGAGAATCTTGAGAAAGTTCCAAATATGGGGCGCTATATGCCCATTAGCCTCGCTTTTTCATAATTTGCTAAAATTGAAGATAGCGCCAATTCAATTGATAGCCGCAGGCTATCATCATTCCATGGTTTTTGGAACTGTCATTTTAATATCCTGCCAATTCGCTATTGGCGCCAATTTTAGGCATTAATGAAATTCTCCCATGGTTTCATTGGATTTGTCAACATCATCAAGGGCGTTATGAAGAGTCTTTTCAAACCTCTCAAAATCAAGTCCAAGAGTTTTCCATGCTTCAGGATAGAAATCCGAAATATAAAAGTTGGCGCTGTCGCCAATGGCAAAGGCATGGGCAACGATATCGGCAATATTAACCGCCGAGACCAAAAGATTGTGCCCCTTCGCCTCAAGAGGGGTATGATGATTGGCTATGACAGTGGCAATGCTTTCGGGAAAATTCCATTTCTTGGCCAGCAATTCGCCCAGCTTTTGATGGTCAATTCCGAAAAATTTGGTTTCATTTTCAATATTTGTGACTGATTTCATATCAAAGTAAAATGCCGTAAATTTCATGGGATCCATTTTGGAAAAGATCAACCGCCCAACATCATGAAGCAATCCGCATAGAAAAGCCTCATTTTGAGTATCACTATTACGATTGTAAAGCAGATGTTTTGCAATTACACCGACGGCCAGAGAATGAAGCCAGAATTTCCGCATATTTATGGCATATTGTTGATTTTTGAAAGCATTCATCATTGAAGTTGCCAAAATAAGCTGTTTTATGGAATTAAATCCCAGCATGCTTATGGCTTCTTCGACAGAAACTATTTTTCTGGCGAACCCATAAAATGGTGAATTCACCAACCTTAAGACTCTGGCTGTAAATCCTTGGTCTGTCTCAACAATTTGTGCAATTTCGCGGCCAGTAATCTCATTCTTGACAAAAATGGCCTGTAACCGCTGAATAACCATCGGCGGTGAAGGCAATTCTTTTAGCTCTCCGACCATGGTTGCATAGCTATCTGCCATAATTCCCCCTATTTAATTTTTCAACCCCATATCGGATGATTGTGCTCTGCTTCGATTGACCTTTTTTATAATCCCCGAAATCTGCTGAACTTCATCATGGTGCATAACCATCGAAAGGCATTTGTCCACATGATGGTCGAATTCAGCAAAATGGTCAATGGCCGGCTGGGTTATATCTATATCGGCCATCTTGGCTTTCTTCACGGTAACCTTTTTGATGCCGCCCTGCCGCAATTCCATCACCAAGGAATTCGTCAAGGGTTCGCCTTCTCGACAAAGCACAATGCCGAATTCATCAAATAAATCCGCTCCCAATAATAGACCTGGGGTAATATCATCAATAGCTAATTCCCATTTGTCAGCCATATTTACTGCCCCTCCAAAATAAGCGAGCCGTCATCGCTTATTTTCTTCTGTGTTATGCCAGGAAATTGTTTTTCAAGCTCGTCCATCACTTTTTCATGATGATTGAGCATTCCTTTCAGTTTGGTATTCTCTTCTTCCAAAGTTTTTTGAGCCAATCCCTGCCTAACAGCAATCGATAGCTCAAAATCGTCCCATGGCTTGGTAAAAAATCTGTATATTTCGCCTTTATTCACGGCATTTTTTATTACTTCCATATCCGACACACCGGTTAACATGATTCGAATTATCTCCGGATGAACTCGTCTTACAACACTTAATAAATCCGTGCCTGAGAGACCGGGCATTTTCTCATCGGTGACTATTAAATCTATCGCCTCAACCTGAAGAATCTCAAAGGCGGCATTTGCTGATTCTGCCGTGTAAATATCATATCCTTTGTATTTAAGGGACCTCTCCAATGAACTCAATACATTGGGAGAATCATCGACCAATAGTACTTTGAACCGGCGCATTTTCCTTCCTTTCCGCTCTATTAGCCTTGTGGACTACAATCCCCTTTTGAATTGAGTCAAATTTGTCAATTTTGATTATCCGATTAATCATCTCGGAAGAAAGTCCCGCCCCCTTGGGGAGAACAAACATCCCGCTATGCGTATAAATATCCTCGGCAACAACCATTCCCTTTTGCAGATCAAAAGCCTTAACAACAATGGTTTCCATCAATTCACCTTGATAAAATTGTCTGGCAATATCGAGGTCGATGAATTTCTTTACCACTTCCGGGTCGAATAATATTCCCGATTCCCGCACCAAATAGGCCGCCGCTTCATTGAGCATCTTCATATCCGGATATCCGCCGAAAAAGGCCTTATGATCAAAGGCATCAGCAACCCTGATTATTCGCGCCCCAAGCGGTATTCCTGTTTCTCGAATATTATCCGGAAATCCACTGCCATCAAAGTTTTCATGATGATTTCTGATTATCATGCCGATTTCTTCAAATCCGCTAATTACAAATACACAGCTTTGCCCCAAAATCGGATGTCGGGTCACTATTTCCATTTCGGCACGATTGCACTCCCCTTCACTTTTTTTCAGGAGACCGTCGGGATAACTTATCTTCCCGATATCATGTAGAAAAGCCGCCACAACAATATCCTGATACTCCTTCTGATTCAAATTCATGATCCGGAGAATCTTTTTAGCCGACGCCGCCACCCTTTGTGAGTGACTCCCAACTTCTTTGAAGCGAAGGTCAATTATTGACGAAAATGCCTTTATTGTCTCCATGAAACTGCGCGCAAGTTCTTCGTGTTGTTCTTTTATCTGTTTGGTTTTGTCTGTAACTTTCTGCTCCAGTGTCCGATTTAACTCCTTTAGTTCATCATTTTGTTTTTGAGTCAGGCCATTGAGCCTTTGATTGTCATTCTTCATTTCAAATAGCTCAAGTGACTCTTTCACCCGGCTCAGAAGAAGGTCATCGTCCCAGGGTTTGGTAAGATAATATCTTATGGCGCCGCTATTGATAGCTTGCATGACCGTTTCCAAGTCGGCATATCCGGTAAGCAGGATTCTAATCGCACTCGGTTGAATCTGGCGTGATTCTGTGAGAAGCTCCACACCGGTCTTACCAGGCATCCGATTATCGGATATAATCAAGGAAACCGGACTATTCTTTATGACGATTAACGCCTCATCGGCGCAATTGGCGGTAAGCACTTTGGCATCTATCACCTTTAATAATCGCTGAAGGGCATGAAGAATCCCCGATTCATCATCTACAAGCAAAATAGTATGATTCGCTTTATCCGACATAATAATCCTTTCATGGCGCGGTGACTGTTATCATGGCCTTTGCGACATCCTCATTGCGAAGGGTCAGCATTCCGATAACTCCCGCTTTATTAGGTAGGGGAATGCAAAAAATGGAAACTCTTTCATTTAGGGGAGAATACACCTGTTCCACATTAATTAAACTGCTCATTATTTTGTCGAGCAATTCATCGCTGATGGCCCCGCGAGCGCTAAATCCAAGAGCAAGACGTTCTGTACTTAAATAACTTCTCAGGGCATCATTCATATAGACAACCATTTCGGTTGGGTCAATTCCGATAACTCCTACCGGCAGAAGATTCAAAATATTCTGAGCCACCATCAAGGCCCGATTCTTGAATTCCAGATCTCGCGTCCTTTCCTCAACTTTTTCCTCAAGCTTCTTTGTCAGTTCCTGCAATTCCTTATTACTGCGCGATAATTCGGCATAGAGCTCGGTATTTTCCCTTAACAGATTATATTGCTCAAATGCCCGCATTATGGTGGTAAGAAGCTCCTGGTCATTCCACGGTTTGGTGATAAACTTATATACCTGCCCGTCATTGATCGTCTCAACTATTGCCATCGCATCAGCATATCCGCTTAGAATCATTCTGATGGTATCCGGATATTTTTTCTTTACTTTGGCAAGGAATTCCACCCCGTTCATACCGGGCATCCGATAATCCGAAATTACCAGATGCACCTCAACCTTCTCAAACATTTCCAAAGCTTTTTCGGCGGATTCAGCGGTAATAACATTGAATTCAGTGTCTATCAAAAGCCGTCGTATCGACTTCAATATGTTGACTTCATCATCGACTATCAATAATGTCTTATTGGCTTTCACCTATTCCCTCCAAGGGTAAAGTGATGATAAATTCAGTGCCGATTCCAACTTGGCTTTTTACACCAATGTTTCCGTTATGCTTCTTTATTATATCATAGACCAGACTCAGCCCCAATCCGGTTCCTTTGCCAACCGGCTTGGTGGTAAAGAATGGTTCAAATATCTTCTTCAAATTCTGTTCGGGAATGCCGTTTCCATTATCTCTGATAGAGATATAAATATTTTTCGCATCAGCCCAGGTTTTTATCTTTATTAGACCATTGTCGCCGGCAATCGACTGTCCGGCATTAAGCGTGACATTCATGAAAACCTGATTCAATTGATTGGGCATGCAATATAATTCCGGCAGTTCGCCATATTCGGTTTCCACCTTGCATTTATATTTTAGCTCATTCCATACAATATTAAGCGTGCTCTTTATGCCTTCGTTTATATCGGCATTCTCCCTTTCGGCGCGGTCGATGCGCGAGAATGACTTCAGGTCCGCAACAATCTTTTTTACCCTCGAAGAACCCTCGATTGATTCGTTGATGGCATCATTAAAATCGGCTAATATCTCCTTCATCTTCTCCATCTGGCTCTCATCGGCCGATTTGTTCTGTTCCAGATAATCCGAAATCTTCTTCAGATATTTGGACATAGTATTAAGATTGGAATTAACATACCCTATCGGATTGTTGATTTCATGTGCCACTCCGGCCGCAAGTGTACCAATGGCGGCCAGCTTATCAGACTGCACCAACTTCTGCCGGCTAAGTTGAGCATCGGTGACATTACGGGTTACATTGACCATCCCCCAGGTTGCGCCACCGACATCGCGAAGCGGGACTTTGGTGGCTAAAATCCATCTGTCCTCATTGTTGCTATCTTTGATTTGACGTTCCTGATCGACAATCTGAATATTCTCCTTCATGACTATTTCATCATCTTGATGAAATTCCGCCGCTTTTTCAAAGGTAAATATCTCCTCCTCCGTCCGCCCGACGATATCATCTGAATTCAAACTTAGGTCTTTGCAAAATGCCTCATTGGCCAGAAGAAAACGATGATTAACATCCTTCATGTAGATCATTTCCGGAACCGTATTGATCATGGTGGTGTACATGGCAACATTTCGAGATAGAGTCTCCCGAGCCCGGTTTAATTCCTCTACAAGCATTTTCAACTGCACCGCATTCTGTTCCAGAAATTCCTTGGCCAGAGTGGTTTCTTTTAGAGCCTTATCAAGCTCATTATTTTTTGATTCAATCACGTCGGAATAGACCCGAAGTTGGTTTTCAGCTTCCACGCGATCAGTGATATCGCTGATTATGCCGACGAGATATTTCTTGCCGGATTTTTCGGTGAATAATGTCTTCCCGGTAATCATTGTGCGAGTTTGCCCCGCGGCATCGTTAGCTTTTTCTTCGTTGATATCTTCCATCCCGCTCATTAGGACTTTTTCTTCAGAACGGCTCATAATATCAGCCTGTTCTCTTGGGAACAAGTCATATACGGTCTTTCCAATTAATTCTTCATGAGAGCGCCCGACAATTGAGCCAAAGGCGTCATTCAAAAGCACGAATCGATGCTCTTCATCCTTTACGTATATCGGGTCATTAATTGAATTTATGATATTAAGTAGAAATTCTTTGGAATCTCTCAGCGCTTCTTCGGCCTTTTTGCGGTTGGTAATATCATGTACCTGTATAAGATAACCGGTGGGTTTGGATATACTCTCACCTTTTAAAGGAGTAACCTGAACATCAAGATATATGTGGCCGGATTTTGTTGTTGGATATAAATTGTATTCTATGACTTTGTCAAAGCTGAAATTAAGATCATATCGTAACGATTGCCCACGCCGGATTTTTTCTTTAAATTCGCTATGAACATTGGGATCATCAAAGAGATTAAACCCGATAATTTTATCAACCGACGAGATGCCAAAAATATCAAGACAGGCATTATTGGCGTCGGTCAGTTTTCCTTCCGCATCATATAATTCAATCCCAATGGGGGACTTTTCATATATGCCGCGGAACCATTGTTCGCTTTCTCTTAAGACTTTCTCGACATGCCGACGTTCAGTAATATTACGCATCACCCCCCTATAACCCTTGAAATTCCTCTTGGAATTATAAATCGGAACGCCGCTTACCTCAAGGATTATCGGTGTTGAATCTTTCTTTTGAGCATTAATTTCATAGGAAAGAAATGCCTTTTGATTCTCCATAGCTTTGCCAAGAGTATCCATGGCTTGGGATAATTTTTCCTGAGGAATATGAGAAAATAGTGGCTTTCCAATCAATTCCTCTAACGAAAAGCCGAGAGCATCAGCCGCCTGCTGACTTATATAGACAATCTTCCCCTTTGCATCTGCCTCCCATACCCAATCGGAAGTAATATCGATTATATTCCGAAATCTATTCTCGCTTTCACGCAGGGAAATTTCCGCCTGCTTCCGACTGATTATTCCAGCAAGCGTACCAGCCACGCTTTCGAGAAATGCAATTTCGATCTCATCGCGAGTGTGACCATCTTCTAGATATAATGTCAGAACGCCGATTACTTTGCCCTCAGATTTTATGGGAAGACAGTAATGCCCGTGTGGAGTAATACTCTTATAGGTATTTTCATGCTTTGAATCAAGGTGAGCCTCAAATATGACCTTCCCTGTCTGAGCGGCCCGGCCGCAAAGGCATCGCCCAAATTTGACATTTTTGCAGAGCGTTTGAATTTGGCACGCTAATCCTGTCTGAGCCCTTAAAACCAAGGTGTCTGGTTTCTCTTCAACCATGAAAATGGCCCCCTTGTGCTGGACGGAAAGCCATTCAATCGAAAGAATTATATCAAGAGCTTTTTGCAGAATCTCATCAAGGGAAAGGTTTTCAAGAGATATTTTTAGAAGCTGGTTCAGAGCCTTTTGATTCCAAACGCTTTTGGCAAATTCATCCTGAACCATCTTTTTGGCGGTAATATCTTGGGATGAAGTTATAATTCCTACGACAGCATCGACAGCATCCATTACCGGTTCAATTGTCATATCATAATAAAACTTCTTCCCATCCTTAATAATTTCAACCTCGGCATGCTCGCCTGCTCCGGTACTAAGGACTTTCTCCTTAATATCGTTAATTTTGTCGGCCTCGGACTTTGGCAACAAATCCGCATCGCTTTTGCCCAATACCGGTTCAATGGGTAATCCCGGAAAGGAATTATACATCCAGGTATATTTCAATTCCCTATCCTGATGCGCTACCGCAATAGCGGAGTTTTTCAAAGCGGCATTGAACCGATTATCAATTTCATGAAATGATTCCTCAAGAGCCTTGCGAGCGGTAATATCGATGTTGAATTCCGCTACCAGCCATTCGCCATCTTCTGTCCTGAAAGGTATCGTGGTGACTTGAATCGGGCGATCCCCATCGCAATTCAAATATTCCTCGCTTACAATTGCGGATTTTGTCTCAAGCGCCTTTTTGACACCACAATTGGGGCAGGGTGATTTGCGCCCCAGGAAATATTCAAAACATTTTTTTTCATCGGGAGGACCAAAGTATTTTGCCCATTCAGGATTGATATATCTGATATTATATTTGGAATCAACAATATCAAGCCCGGTCTTGGTTACTCCAAAAACATACTCTATTTGCTGAAGGACAGATTTGCCGATCGGTTCATGCAAATTTATGCCTTGATCATTAGGCGCTATTTCATCCTCTTTTATTGCAGGCCGTCTAAATAACTTCAAAACCGCTTTCCTCCTTCCGGTTAATCCCGTCAGAAACATCCAAAATAAAAGAGCCCCACAAACCATTTCTGGTCGTAGATATTTCTTCCCCTTAGGGCTATCTTAATTTATTATCGGAAAAAAGGATGTTATTTTTAGCGGGATAATGCGGGTATCCCACCCAGAGGGGCTTGCTGAAAAACCCTTTTTCAGGCGACGTCAATCCGCCGCGGCGGCCTCCTGACGCTCTACACAATGAGACTTTCCCAACAGGCCCCATTTAAAAGACCGTTTATTCCCTATCTTTCTCTTCCTCAGCCTCATCTTCGGCATCTTCCCCCACATATCTCCCTTTTTGCCAATCCTCCATAAGCAACTCGGCTTCATCCAAGTCCTCGGAGTGAACCTGAAGTTCCATGAATCCTTGGGCAAAGAGAGTCTTGGCGGTTTCGCCTTTGACATAATAATCTATTCCGGCATCACCAAAAATAGATTTGGCCAAGGCCAGCAAACCGGCATCCGGTGTAGTAAAAACCGTTATCAGTTCGGTATATTCCGGATCTTCTTCTGGTGGAAGTTCCCGAATTAATTTCAACTGACAATCCGGGCATATTTCCAGGATATCTTCATATTCATAGCGGCATTTTGGACAAAACATTTTTCCACCTCTTTGATGTGGTTTTTTTTATTATCTGAGTATAAGATATTATCTTTCAATTGAACGGTCAAGTATGATGAGAGTA
>JAGVEJ010000212.1 GCA_020058225.1 Candidatus Zixiibacteriota bacterium
ATGGATTATCCACCTCCCGCAATCCTTCGGGAGTCATTTCAAAGACACCCAGCTCAAAAGTTGAGCCATAGCGGTTTTTCACCGGTCTCAACAGGCGATAAAAGTGTTGACTATCTCCTTCAAAATATAGAACGGCATCAACCATGTGCTCCAGTACTTTGGGACCAGCCACCAGTCCCTCTTTGGTGACATGTCCAATTAGGAACAGCGAAAAGCCGATTTTTTTGGCTTTCTCTATTAAGCGATAAGCCGATTCCCTTATTTGACCAACCGTTCCCGGGGGTGATTCAAAAATATTGCTGGAGATAGTTTGAATTGAATCAATTATTACAATATTACTTTGATTATTATCGATGCAAGCGTCAATCTGCTCCAGACTGGTTAGATTCGCCACTGATATATTTTGGCCCCCCACCGCTAATCTATCGGCTCGTTTTTTCAATTGACCTATTGATTCCTCACCGGTAATATATAGTACCGAGCCGTTTCTTGATGAATATGCTTCGGCCACCTGCAAAATCAGAGTCGATTTACCAATGCCGGGTTCGCCCGCCAGAAGGACAGCGCTTCCAGCCAGAAGCCCTCCCCCAAGAACTCGATCGAATTCTCTTATTCCGGATTTATAACCGACTATTGATTCACCACTAATATCAGCCAATCTGAGAATTTCCTCAGTGGTAATGTTTTTGGCTTTGCCAGAGCGGCGGATTAACTTTTCTTCGGCAAGAGTATTCCATTCACCGCAATCTTTGCATTGACCCTGCCATTTGGAGTGAATGGCCCCGCATTGGGTACAAACAAAAGCAATTCTTAACTTTTTTTCCATTTATTGTACCTGAATTGGACCGCTCGCCCGACCATTTATGAATTGATCGACTATAGAATTGCCGGAGTTTTTTATCTGCCCGGGCGTCCCATCATATTCAATTTTCCCATTATATAGCATGACAATTCTACCCGCTATTTTATAGGCCGAGGTCATGTCATGTGTAACCGCGACCGATGTCACATTAAGCTTCTCTCTGAGATTTATCATTAAATCGTTAATTAGGTCTGAAGTAATAGGATCAAGGCCGGTAGTTGGTTCATCATATAGAAGGATTTCCGGATTGGTGGAAATGGATCGCGCCAGTCCAACTCGCTTTCGCATCCCGCCTGATAGGTCAGAGGGATACATATTTTCTGCCCCCGATAATCCGACCATTTCAAGTTTATCGCCGACTATTTCGCTAATTTCCTTTTCAGAATATTTCCACCCCTCTTTTAACCCCAGTCCGACATTTTGTGCAACCGTAAGCGAATCGAGCAGGGCGGCGGATTGAAACAACATTCCAATTTTTCTTCTGATAGCAAAAAGCTCTTCAGTTTGCATTTTTGCGATATCCTGATCGTTAATATATATATGCCCGGAATCGGGTCGAATGAGACGATTCAAATGTTTCAATAAAACAGATTTGCCACAACCGGATTGACCGATTATGACCACCGATTCTCCCCTATTTACATTGAGTGTGACGCCGTTCAGAACCTTCTTCTTCCCAAATGACTTTGAAATATTTTCGATCTTTATGGAGACGTCCATCATATTAAACCTTAAACAGAATGGTGGCAATTATATAGTCGGCAATAAAAATCATTACCGCTGAAATGACTACAGCTTCGGTGGTCGCACGACCGACACCGCGCGCACCGCCTTCTGCATGATAACCCTCATGGCATCCAACAACTCCAATAATCAAACCAAACACCGTTGATTTTATCAGACCTGAAACCAAATCAAAAATCTTGAAAGAATTTTTGACGCCCAGCAAAAAAGTCTCATGAGAAATATCTACAAAAAGCACTGAAACAAGAAGCGCACCACCAATCGCAACAAAAGCCGAAAATACTGTCAATAGAGGAATCATAAGAGCGCTCGCAAATAGTCTTGGCATGATAAGATACCGGATGGGACTGATGGCCATTGATTCAAGAGCATCCACCTGTTCCGTAACTTTCATGGCGCCGATTTCGGCGGCGATACCGGCGCCAACCCTGCCGGCGATTACCAACGCGCTTAAGACCGGAGAAAGCTCAATAACAATTGCCTTGCCAACGGCGGCGCCAAGATAACGCAAAGGCGCTCCAATAAATTTGAACTGATAAGCCGCTTGCCAAGCAGATACTGCCCCAATGAATATGGAAGTAATAATTATCAGCGATAGGGATTTATTGCCGATAAAAAAACATTGTTCAAAGATTTGCCCCAATGAACGAGGGATATCCTTAAAATAATAAATCGCTTTCAGCAGTAACATAAATGTACTGCCGAGACGGGTAATAAAGTTAATTGCCCGTCTTCCTATAGCCAAGAATCCATTAGTCATTTATTAGAATGGAGTAACCTCTTCCGATTCAGTTCGATATGGCTGATAGGCCAGATTCTCAAAGCGGACGATATCTTTTACAAAGGCCAGTTTGATTGTTCCGGTCGGACCGTTTCTTTGCTTGGAAACAATAATTTCCGCCCGCCCTTCTACCTCCAACCGCTTAGGATCTTCTTTATCAAGATGCGATAGATAAAATTCCGGTCTATAGACAAACATGACAACATCCGCATCTTGTTCAATGGCTCCGGATTCCCTTAAATCAGACAATTGAGGGCGTTTATCGCCGCCGCGTATTTCAACCATACGCGAAAGCTGACTACAGGCAACAATAGGGATATTTAGCTCCTTAGCCAGGCTCTTCATGGCACGCGAGATCATCGCCATTTCCTGTTGACGATTTTCCGTTCGAGTGGTATTATAGATCATTTGAATGTAATCAATAATCAGAAGACCGATGTTATACCTAGCTTTCAAGCGACGAGCCTTGGCGCGCATCTCCAGAGTCGATAATGTAGCGGAATCATCGACGAAAATGGCGGCTTCAGAAAGAGGCTGGAAAGCATGAGTCAATTTTTGCCATTGCGAATCGCGCAGACGGTCGGTGCGAAGCAAATGCTGGCTAATGCGCGCCCGCCCGCACAAAAATCTTAAAGCAACCTGCTCTTTGGACATTTCTATTGAAAAAATTCCCACCGGAATTTTTTCTTCAATGGCAATATGCTCCGCAATATTAAGGGCTAAGGCTGTTTTACCCATTGAGGGGCGTCCGGCAACTACTACAAAATCACCATTATGCAAACCGGCAGTAAGTGCATCAAGGTCAGGAAATCCGGTCTTAATTCCAACAAGCCCTCCCTTGGTTTCCTGAAAATCCTCAATCTGCTCAAATGTTCTGGGAAGAAGCTGTGAAAGCGGTACAAATCCTTTTCTTAGCCTGCTTTCTGAGATGGAAAAGATTCTTTGCTCAGCCTTATCCAATATTTCTGTTACTTCCCCTTCCAGTTCATAACAGTCTTTCGCTATATTATTGGAAGTATCAATAAGGCTCCGCAAAACCCACTTTTCAAGAATGATATTGGCATAAGAAATAACATTGGCAGTCGAGACTACCCCCTCAACCAACTCCACAAGATAAAGCCGGCCACCAACCTTTTCCAGCTGGTTCATTTTTTCCAATTCATCGGCCACGGTTGTTATATCAGAGGGGTCATTTTTTTCGAAAAGCCTGAGAATGGCTGCAAAAATTATTTTGTGACGATTAACATAAAAATGCTCTTCAGTATTTATCAACTCTATAATAGCGCTGATGGTCTCAGGGTCTTTTAATATCGCCCCCAGTACCTGTTGTTCGGCATCAATTGATTGGGGGGGCTCAAGATGTGTAACATCTTTATCTTTTTCTTTTTTATGTCGTATGGCCATAATAGTTGTTATTTATTGAATCCATCATATTTGACCCGCAATATCTGCACATCTTCCCAAACATCATGTTTGTATGAAGGAAATCTGAGAAGAGCGGCGGGATGATAAGTTACAAGCAATGGAATTCCGTTATAATCATGCCATTTCCCGCGCAATTTGCCGATGGGAGTAGTCGTCTTTAATAGGGCTTGCGCTGAGATTCGCCCCAATGCACAGATCATTTTGGGATTTATCAATCTAATCTGCTCGGTTAAATAAGTCCGGCATATTTCCATTTCCTCAGGAAGTGGGTCTCTATTATTGGGGGGGCGGCATTTTAATATATTGGCGATATAAATATCATTTCGAGTAAAATTTATAGCGGCAAGAATCTTGTCGAGCAATTGTCCTGCCCGGCCAACAAATGGCTCCCCCTGCAAATCCTCGTCGCGCCCGGGGGCTTCGCCGATGAACATTAGCCTTGCATGAGGATTTCCTACACCATAGACAAATTTGGTTCGCGTCGCCCCCAAAGGACATTTTTGGCATTCTGATATTGCACGATTATGCTCTTCAAGTGTGGAATAGCAAAATTCCGGCATCTGCCTTTTATTGTTGCGTGCCAGTTCCGCGGCCTTTTCTTCCACTCTGACGGAATCAACCAGCATTTCCACAATTCCCAAATCTATTTGGGACTTGATGGCTCTTTTCAGCAAGCCGGCTGATTTCGAATCCAATTTTCTGCTCCAATCAATCACATTAATTCACCAAATTTTTCCATTAGTTGCCATGCAAGCTCCCTCTTGGACATCATAGGGAATGATGTCTTCTGGCCATTTTTATACATCAGAGTTACCTTATTTGTATCACTATCGAAAGGGGTTTGTTCAGCAACCATATTGAGGACAATCAAATCCAATCCTTTGTTTTTCAATTTGGCAAGGGCATTTTTTTCGCCATTTTCCGTCTCAAGCGCAAACCCAATTACAATTTGATTTTTCTTTTTAATCGATTTAATAGATGTAAGTATATCAACCGTGGGAATTAATTCCAATGACAAATCGTTAAAATCCTTTTTTATTTTCTGTCCGGCTATTTTTTTTGACTTATAATCAGCTGGTGCGGCCGCCATAATTAGCATATTATTTCTTGAGAATTCTTTTCTTACTGCCTTATACATCTCCTCTGTCGATTCTATCTGAATTTGATGAATATCCGGTCCGGCCAAAAGATCCGTGGGGCCTGTTATCAAAGTAACTTTTGCCCCAAAATCCTTGGCGGCTTGTGCTAAAGCAAATCCCATTTTCCCGGATGAACGATTTGAGATAAATCGCACGGGATCAATTGCCTCACGGCAGGGACCAGCTGTAAGCAAAATCCTTTTACCGCTTAGAATCTTTTTTTTTTGGAAATACTTGGAAATGTATTGATAAATTTCTTCCGGTTCGGCCATTCTCCCTTTCCCAAAGGTATTGCAGGCAAGTTCCCCTTCATTGGGTTC
>JAGVEJ010000062.1 GCA_020058225.1 Candidatus Zixiibacteriota bacterium
GCAAAGAAAAGAATGTCATTGTTATCCTCGACAATATAAGGTCTGAAATCCCACCAATAATTCGTCCCATATTCCGCAGATGTAAAAATAGTAGAGCTTGACCAGGTTGAACCATAATCGGGAGAGGTGAGGTATTCGATTCTCTGCAAATCTGAAGCGAACCAAGGGGCATAAGCCACCCAAATGGTTCCGGAGGCATCTATGCATATTGATGGGTCTGCCGATGAACCGGATGGGGGAGCGGTTGTACCCGGGATATTTATAGTTGTCCATATTGCCGACGCCGGATCCAAGGTGGCGCTATAGCATATATTTGTCCAAGTAGTGCTGACCATGCGAAATGTTAAGCCGTCTTTGATAACTCGCGGCATTCGATAAGCGCCGGAGATTGTTTGAACTGCTGTGCCCCATGTGTCTGTGGCGCCGTCATATTTGATATAATATATGCCATCGGTATTGGCCCATCCGGCAAAGAAGATCCATATATCATTGCCATCAGCCAGTGCATTTAAATGAAAGGAGCCGATGGTTTGAGTCGCGGTTAAGATTTTAATAGGGAGAGTCCAGGTTACGCCATTATCGGATGATGCAATATAGTAAATATCTCCTGTGATAATATCCGAGGCAAAAATCCAGATTTGCCCATCCGCTTCAGCAATACTGGTGGGCATGAAATTGGCGCCGATAAGGGTCATCCTGTCTAATGGATCGCATTCGACCCAAGTTTGACCATTATCGGTGGAAGTGGAGTAATAAACATCATAAGCCAAAGCATCAGGGTTTCCTCCGGCAGAATATGTCGATTGCGAACGAGCGTAAACTAAAAACCATGTCCCGCTTGAGGCCTTAAGCAATTCCGGCTCCCTTTCATAGTAATTACCGGTTGCTCCAATTGGGAGACCTTGACTGACCTCAACGAAGTCGGCAAAGCTCTGCCCGACCGTCATCAGCCATAAAACTCCCAATAGAATTGTTATTAAACTGATTTTTCCCCTTAACATCTCTCGTCTCCTCCTTATAAATGAATATTGTGTGGGATAAATGGTAATTCTAATCTCTTAATCATATCTCCTGTGTAGTACATAAAGCAGACAATAAAAATTGACCCTCGACCAAAATAACAGGGAGGTGCTCATATCCCTGTAGAATAATTATATTATAATTTAGTCAGATAAATGGCGATTGTCAAGTCTTTTTTAGGGAGTATTGGTGTCAGGTCAATTAATCGGCGTTTTTTGTAAATCTACCAAGGTTACACCCCAAGAACTGCCCGGAGATGGATCCAATCGATATGTGATTACCGCGGGATGATTTTTTAGTATGGAGTGAACAATCTCCCTAAGAATGCCTATTCCCTTGCCATGAATAATTCGCAAATGAAAAATATTATTCTCCAAACAGGCAGAAATATATTCTGGGATCAAGGCCTTTATTTCTTGGGGATTGAATGTATGAAGGTCCAATATCCCGTCAATGGGTAATTTGTGATAATTGCTATCATCATCGGGCATATCATAAAAATAGAACTGATATTTGAATCAGCAAGGGAATTTATGAAATAGGGGGATTACTTTAATAGATCGGCAATAAGCCGTTCAATATCGGCCATCATAAATGGCTTATTGAGGAATCCATCGGCTTTGGTTTTGACAATATCAGAGCCAACCTCATCGACGGAGTATCCGGAAATCAGAACAACCGGCATCTTAGGTTTGCGTTCTTTGATAGTCTGCAAAAGCTCGATACCGGACATTTTAGGCATCCGCATATCGGTGATAACCATGGCAACATCGTTTTTATTGATTTTTTCAAGGGCATCCTGTCCATCGAGCGCCCGCAATGCCTCATAATGAAAAACCTCCAGCATTTCAGCCAGCAGGCTTGACATATTGGGGTTGTCATCGACAATAAGTATCGTTTTGGCCATAATAGTATTACCTAATGAACTAAATCGGCAATTGAAAAGGTATTCTTTAGGAGTATATTATGAATTACCCATCGGAGAATGATTAAAACCATTGCGGGCGATAAATAATTGTAGCCTTGATGATAATTCCGCCTTGAGGATATCCAAGCCGGTTCCATTTATGGCTGATACATAGAAAGAATTTCCGGCAACCTCTTGTAAGACAGCAAAATCTGGTATTTTATCGATTTTATTGAATACTATGATATTATCCACTTTGTCTGCGCCGATTTCTCCAAGGATTTGGTTGGTTTGGGCCATTTTCTCGTGATAATGTTTGTCCGAGAAATCGATAACTTTTAACAGAAGGTTGGCGTAGGCGGCTTCCTCGAGTGTGGAACGAAATGAGGCCACCAATTGATGCGGAAGTTTTTTAATAAACCCGACCGTATCGGTGAAAATTATTTTTTCAGGGTATCCCGAAGACATTACTCTTGATGTTGAATCGAGAGTGGTGAAAAGCATGTCAGCCACAGCTACGTCGGATTTGGTGAGAATGTTAAAAAGGGTTGATTTTCCGGCATTGGTATAACCGATGAGCGCGATCTTAAAAAGCTTCTGGCGGGCTTTGCGTTGAGTTTCTCTTTGCTGGCCAAGACGTTCCAAATCCTTTTTCAAGTGAGCGATTTTTTTTCGGATTTGGCGTCTGTCGGTTTCGAGCTGGGTTTCCCCCGGGCCTTTTGTCCCAATCCCGCCATATTGACGACTAAAATGTTTCCATGCGCCTGCCAATCGAGGAAGAGTATATTCAAGCTGAGCCAATTCCACCTGAAGTTTTGCCTCGGCGGTGCGGGCATGTAATGCAAAAATATCCAGGATTAAAACAGCGCGGTCGATGACTTTAACATTCAAGGCCTCTTCAAGATTTCTTTGTTGAGCGGGTGATAGGGGATCATCGAAAATAACGATATTGGCGCCATTGGACGATATTTCTTCTTTTATACGGGAAACAAGGCCACGGCCTATATAAAAGGCCGGATCAGGTGGGCGAGTCTGCAATATCTTTTGAGTTATTTCAGCTCCGGCGGATATGGCCAACTCAGCCAGCTCATCAAGAGATGTTTCCGCCGCTTCTTTGTACAGGGAACTTTTTGCCAATCCCAATAAATAAGCCTTCTCAATGGTCTTTCTTGATTGTATCTTCATATCCCTAATATAATACGCTTACTTAATGAAAGAAATACTTAAAAAATACTCCATCTTCTTTACCCCCTCAGGCGCCGGCATTGCCATAATATGTTTCTTCTTACCATGGGTTAAAGTATCCTGCGGCGCCATAACCATTCAAGCTTCCGGTGCAAGAATAGGTGGGCCCTTATGGCTGGTGTTGGTGTCGGCAGTGTTAATTTTAGGAACATTTATCTATTTTTATGTCTGGCGACGGAAGAATCTTTTAAAAGCAAAAATGATTACATTAACAGGCGCCATTGCGGCTGTTATCATAATGTTATATAAGTTTATTTTCGCCTTTGCCGGTGGAGGAGAAGTTAAGTTTTCTGAAATGGGTTCGGTTCTCCGTATTGGCGCCTTTGGCGAGTTTTTTGGTTTTATGTTGGCAATAATTGGTTCAATAATTATGAAAGAAGAAAATCAGCCACAAACCAAAGATAGAGCTTATGGTGGTTCTCGTCTTTCCAAACGCCGCCGCAGAATTTCATTGATGTGAAATTAATTTAGGCGGATTAATAAAAGAGGGTTAATTAACTGCCTTCTTAAGCATCGGATGCGAATCCAAAGTAAGTCCGATAGGCGAGGCATCTCTAATATTATGCACTAATTCCACCGATGGGCGGGCTTCTTCAAGACCAAATCCCCGTCCGGCAAGGGTCTCGCGATAAATAATGGTATGCAAATCGGTGAACCCTTCAGAAAACTCCAATTCCTCGCCATCGATGGTAATAGAGCGATAGGTAGGTTTATTCTGTTTCTTGATATCTTCGGGGAGATCGTTTTGGTCTATAGATAGAAACCATTTTACTCTAGCGCCTTTTAACTCGAGATAGCCGCCCGTTTTAATCTGGTTGGAAATGTGAACTTCACTCTTTTCCACGCCGCCAAATAGCCAAATAAGAAGGTCAAAAAAGTGTACGCCGATATTTGTGGGCAGTCCGCCGGAACGATCAAGCTGGCCTTTCCATGAGACAAGATACCATGGGCCCCGGGAAGTGATATAGGTCAGGCAGATTTCTTTTTGGGAGCTGAGCCGTTCTTTTTGGAGCTTCTCTTTTAGAGCCAAAAGGGATGGGTGTACCCGGAGTTGAAGGATAGTATAGACCCGTTGTCCGCTTTCCTGCTCTAATTCCTGAAGGGCATCAATATTCCAGGGATTAAGAACAACCGGTTTTTCGCAGATGGCATCGGCGCCTATCCGCAAGGCAAAACGGGCATGGGCATCATGCAGGTAATTAGGAGAACAGATGCTCACATAATTGATTCTTTGTTCATCGCCCAAGCGTCTTAATTTCTCTATATGTCTATCGAATCTCTCGAATTCTGTGAAGAATCGAACATCCTTGAAAAATCCATCTAATATACCCACGGAATCGTTGGGGTCAACAGCCGCAATAAGTTTATTGCCGGTTTCCTTAATAGCTTTTAAATGCCTGGGCGCCACGTATCCCGCCACACCGGTAATTGCAAAATTCTTGGTCATTATCACTCCTTTTATATCGATTCAGTAAGGCATATGTTAATATCTTATAACTAACAAGCAAATTGAATATTGTGTGGATAAATGCTATTGTCAAGGAATCTCATCGCAAAAATTGCTCCGATATTTTAGACAATTGTTCCCAATTGGTTGAATAAGAGTAGCTTCTGCGCTCTCGGTGATTTTTTATAACATTTTGTAATATAAAAATTTCCTTGACAGTTTTTTATAA
>JAGVEJ010000053.1 GCA_020058225.1 Candidatus Zixiibacteriota bacterium
AGACATTTAAGGAAATCATTGCTGACACGGGACAGAATCACCTGGGGGCCGCTGACATTTTTCTCCACATTTAATATGAGGGCACGAATTCTATCGCCCTGTCGATATTTTTCTCTTGGAATTTGTTCCTTAATGGGAAGCGCCGCTTCAGCCTTGCCAAGATTTATGATTAGATTGCCCTTGTCAATTTGTTGAACCACACCGGATGCGAGTTGGCCAACTCTCGTAATATATTCATCATAAATTTTGTCTCTTTCAGCTTCACGGACTTTTTGAATCAACACCTGCTTGGCAGTGGCAATGGCGTTGCGGCCCAATTCCTCAAAAATATCAAGATATATATCCATCTCATCGCCAACGATGGCCGAATCATCAATCTCCTTAGCCTCATTAAGAGAAATTTCGGTCATTTTATCCGTAACCTTCTTGACCACCTTTTTGAGGGCAATCATTAGGATCTCCCCCTTTTTGCGGTCAAGTTTAATAGAGATATTTTCCGCCAAAGGATATTTCTTCTTTGCGGCCGCAAGCAGACTTTCCTCAACCTTGGTTACAACAACATCAAGGTCGATATTTTTATCCCTGGCAATATTGGCCAGTTCCTGAATCATCTCAAAAGCCATTTAGCTTAATCTCCATCAGAAAATAATTTTCCCCATTTTGACGGTTTCCAATCCAATCTTCTTGTTGCCATCATCCATCCGTAGCTCTATAAACGCATCATCTGCATTAACCAATTCCCCTTTTATTGGCGATATCCCGGCATCATTAAAAAATAGTTGAAGTTTTTCTCCAACTCTACGCCTAAAATCCTTGGCGGTATATAAAGGACGTTCAAGACCTGGGGAGGAGACTTCAATCGTGTACCCGTAGATAAAGATATTTGCATCGTCAATAATATTTTCTATCATTTTGGACAATCTCGCGCAATCATCTATAGTAACCCGATTATCGGAGTCGATAAAAACTTGCAAACGACTGCTTTTCCTGAACCGCGCCAATTTGATTTCAATAAGATCAAATCCCTCATCGCTAAGCGGTCCCGATAAAAGCTGAGATATTTGCGTTTTTGCATCCATAAACTCTATTCGCTAAGTTGCCCAATTTCAAAAACATAACCTATTAGTATATTAAATTATCACCAACAAATCAAGACTTTTCATTTCAATTGATTTTGCCCAATAACTTTCGGACTTCTTCTAAGACATCATTTATATCAACCAATTCGCTATCCGGAGAGCCCCGATATTTCATTTCTATCTTTCCTTGTTTCAAAGACTTATCGCCAATGACCAGCCTGATAGGGATACCAATCAAATCACCGTCGAAAAACTTAACCCCGGCCCGTTCCAATCTATCATCCAAAAGGCAATCAATATTATTGGAAACCAGTTCGTTATAAATTTGTTCCGCCGCTGATTTATGTTCATCCTTTTCGTAATTTAGAGGAAGAATTTCAACCAAATATGGGGCAATATTCTTGGGCCATATTATGCCCTTTTCATCATGATATTTCTCGATTGCCGCTTGCGGCGTGCGGGTGATTCCGATGCCGTAGGAACCCATTATAAACGGCTTTTCTTTTCCTTCGGCATCAAGGAAATTAGCGTCCATGGATTTGGAATATTTGACGCCAAGCATGAATGTATTGCCGACTTCAATCCCTTTCTTTTCAACAAGGTGTCCATCGCAATGCGGGCACATTTCTCCCGCCTCGGCATTGACAATATCCGCAATTGATTTACTGTTAAAATCGCGTCCGAAATTTACATTGATTATATGCTTTTCATTTTTATTCGCCCCGACTATAAAATTTGTCAACCGAGTTACTTCGGGATCAACAATCATTGGAATATTGGGAAGACCGATTGGTCCGGCGAAACCCACCGGGCATCTGGTAATTTTTTCAACCACTGATGCGGAAGCCATTTCGAGTTCATTCGCGCCAAGACTATTTTTCAATTTAACAATATTCAACTCTCTATCACCCCTAACCAGCGCCGCCACCGGTTTGCTGTCGGCCAGAAAAATTAGGGTTTTCACCAGTTTTTTTGGGGTGACTTTAAGATAGGATGTTACTTCTTCAATAGTTGATGCTCCAGGGGTATCAACTTCCTTCTTTTCCAGAAGCTCCGGATCCGGTTTGGGAGGATTGGCCTCGCGAAAAATTGCCTTTTCCATGTTTGCGGCATATCCGCATTTATCGCAAAAAATCAGCTGTTGTTCTCCCCCCTCAGTATCAACTATCAACATGAACTCATGAGCCGCTTTCCCGCCCATGGCGCCGGTATCGGATTCTACCTTGCGCGTATCAAGTCCGGCTCTTTTAAAAATGGCAAAATAGGCAGAAAGCATTTTTTGATAGGAAACCTTGAAGGACTCTTCATTCTCATCAAATGTATAAGCATCCTTCATTATAAATTCACGTCCGCGCATGAGCCCAAAGCGGGGACGAATTTCATCCCTGAATTTCACTTGAATTTGATAAAGATTAATAGGCAACTGCTTATAGCTTTTAAGCTCACCCCTCAACAGATATGTTACAATCTCTTCATGCGTGCCGCCAAGGACCAATTCATGTTCATGCCGGTCTTTTAGTCGCATTTGTTCTTTTCCGACCGTATTATATCTACCCGACATTTGCCAGATTTCGGCTGGATGTAAAACCGGCATGGTAATTTCAATAGCTCCAGCCCTATTCATTTCTTCCCTGACAATATTGGCGAATTTCTCTATAACTCGTTGCATTAGCGGGAGATAAATATAAACACCGGCGGCCAGCTTTCGAATATAGCCGCCTCTTAATAGAAGCTGATGTGATACCAATTCAGCCTCTGAAGGGTTTTCTCTTAAAGTCGGTATATATGTCTGCGTCCAACGCATTTTAACCTCTGTTTTATGCAAAATCCTAAACAAGGGAAAATACTTAAATATATATTTTTGTCAATGTAAATGATTCAGTTAGATTCGAACCAATTGATTCCATAAGGCTCGCTCTATTTTTTGGCAACAACGCTCTATGCTTGTCATTCCGGTCTTATGACTCGGCGCCCGACGAGCCCCCGAGCCGGAATCCAGAGGAGGTGGGTCGGGGAGAAAAACCCATATTGTAACCTTCATGGAGAAAACGGTTGACAATTGGGCCATAAATGCAAATATTATTCCAAGGCTGTGCACGAATAAAATCGATAACAAAGGTTAAAAATAAATCTATGCCGCCCGAACCAAAATACAAAGCTGGAAGCTCATTGCCGAATCGCATTCCTGTCGGCAGAACCGAAGAGAAGAAGATTTTTCTCGACGCTTACCGCCTAAAGGCGCGCGAACTGAAGAATCCGGGCGATACTCCAAAGGCGAGCGTTCTCATATTTCATGGCGTCGCCGGAATCGGCAAATCAAAATTGATTGAAATATTTGAAAATGAACTTGGTAGGGATGCTAAGCAGCCACTTTATGCCACATTAAATCTTGCCAAAAGATTCAGTTGCGGCGCTGAAGACGGTCTTTTTGACTTTCGCCAAAAACTCAAAGATAATTTTAAGATATCATATAATACATTTGATATCGCTTTTGCATATTATTGGAAAAGACGAGAGCCGCAAATCGCGTTAAATAAAGAAACCTTTGCATACTGGGACGAGGCTGGACTTCTGGTTGATATTATCAAGGAATGCGAAGATTTGCCATTAATTGGATTTGCGCCTAAAATATTGAAGGTCATCGAAAAATATCATCATAATCTCTTAAACTGGTGGACCAAAAAAGTCAATCCCGAATTACAGGCGCTCCAAGAAATAAAAGAAGTTCATAAAATACCCGAAAGAATGCCCCTTTTCTTCGCCATTGATTTAAAAAAACATATCGAAGAAACCAAGCGGCCCTTGGTTCTATTCTTTGATACTTATGAAGATATCTGGGGCGAAAAACGGGGCGACGAGCAATTATCCTGCGACGAATGGATTCGCGAATTGGTTCTCCAATTGCCTGAGTCTCTTTTCGTCATTGCCGGTCGCGAACCGATTCAATGGAAACTTGAAGATTCCGCTTGGGAAAATATCATTACTCATAACAAAGTCTATGAGCTTACTGAAACCGATTCCCTGAAATATCTTGAAAATAGCGGCGTGGCGGAAGCGGAAATACGAGAAGCCATCTATGACGGCGAGGAAAAAGGAGTGCCGTTTTATTTAAACTTGCAATTGAACACGTACGAGCTAATCAAAGCCTCAGGTCGAACGCCGTCGCCGTCCGATTTCGGCAAGAATAAACGAGAGATATATAATTCTTTCCTTAAAAATCTTACAAAAGAGGAATCGCGCACTCTTAAAATTCTCTCTTCCGCGCGATTCTGGGATAAAGCTCTTTTTGATTGCCTGATAGAAGGATTCGACACGAAATTCTCGATGATGGATTTCAATCAACTTCATGAATTCTCGTTTATCAAAATCCTCAAAGCGGACGGAGAGGATAAAGTCTATGCTATGCACGAATTAATGCGGGATCACCTTCAGGGATTTCAGGAGAAGAATCTTCGGAATTCAGTGCATCAATTCTTGCATAACCATTATGCCGCCCAATTGCGGGAAATCGATATCAGACAAATCGCTTTTGCCCAAAAAACTGCCCTCGGCGAAGCCTTCTATCATGCCTCTGAATATTTAGATCCTCAAGCATTATTTAATTGGGGCGTACCGATTCTAAACTTCTTTAATGACGCAGCGCATTATGACTTGGCTATTCCATGTTACCTAAATTTAATTTCTATATTAGAACAGAATGGCATCAATTTTGCAAAAGAAATCGCCACAAGTCTTAACAATCTCGCCGGGCTTTATCGCGCTCAGGGGAAATATGACCAAGCCGAACCGCTCTATAAAAAGGCCATTGAAATAGGCCA
>JAGVEJ010000196.1 GCA_020058225.1 Candidatus Zixiibacteriota bacterium
CGATATACTCTTCCACTTTAAATAAAGGAACCGCTTTCACAATGCCAACTCCAATTACATATCCAAGCAAACCGCCTACGGCGGTAAGAAGCAGGGTTTCAAAAAGAAATTGCGTCAAAATCATACTTTTCCTGGCGCCAAGAGCCATTTTTATCCCGATTTCCTTGGTCCTTTCTTCGAGAACAACATTCATAATATTGGAGACTCCTATGCCGCCGGTGATAAGGGTGGCAACGCCAATGCCAATCAAAAATAATCTGAATGCCAGGAAAAAAGTTGTTAAAAATTTGATGCCCTCGGTTGTATCCCAAATACCAAGAGCTTCCTCATCCGTTGGGTCAAATTTATATCTTACTGACAGCAAATTATAGATCTCTTTTTTGACCGTTTCCATATTACTATTTTCATCATGCTGAACGACAAAATTATTGGGATATAACCGGGAATACATTCCCTTGAAAGTACTTGATGGGATAAAGGCCTTACGATCATCCCTGCCGTTATAGGAGCTATCCTGCTTTTTTGATTTCAGTATGCCGACAACCTGAAATGGCACGCTATTTAGGAGGATATACTTCCCAATCGCTTCTTCATCGCCAAATAACTGCTTTTTAAGACCATCGCCGATGAAAACCGTCCTTCTTTTCTGAATCATATCCAATTCATTAATGAATCGCCCTCCAATTTCGGGGATAAGATTTCGCATTTCGCCGAATTCCGGCCAAACCCCAACGACATTTTGCACCATTTCATTCTTGCCATATTTCAAGGAAACATTCCACTTGGAATATTCCGGAGAGATATTCTTGATTGATGGGATTCTGGCCTTCATGGCGGCAATATCTTCTTCGGTATATGTAATCTCTCTTCCCTTGGGCAATCCCTGCCACAGCTTGGAAGTCATCCCTGGCCAGACGATGGCGATGTTTTCTCCTAACCCTTTTTGCGATTTGATCTGAGCTTTATGAATCCCCTTTCCAAAGGCAAAAAGAAGCACTATGGCCAGAGTTCCCCAAAGAATTCCGCCCATGGTCATGATAGTACGCATTTTTTGATGGCGCATATCGCGGAAAAATTGTTTAATCGAAAGAAGCGGCATCATCTAATCAAACCCTATTCAATTTCCTTTGGGGGACGTTCTACGATAAGATCGCCTTCACTAAGCCCCTCGACAACTTCGAGGTTGATGCCATCGGAAAGGCCGGTTTTAATCTGCTTTTCGACTATGCTTCCCAGCGAGTCTCTTATTTCAACCGATGAAACCGAATCAGCAATTTTGACCAATCTTTCGGGAACAAGAAGGATACTATCCTTCCTGGTAATAATTATATCCGCATTGGCGCTATATCCGGCGCGGAGAAATGATTGACCGATGGTCGTCAAATTGATTTCAATATCAAATAATGTAGAACCCTCTTCCTTATGGGCTTTGGGAGAAATTTTATGGAGATTACCTTTTATGGTATCATTGGGAATAGCTCCGATTTTTATATCCACCGGCATTCCAATTGATAGTTTGCCCACATCGATTTCATCGACGGTACCCTTAAAAACCAAGTCCTCCATATAGGCAAGGGTCATCAAATCGGTTCCGGCCTGATATGAAGTAAGGGGGACAACCGGATCTCCTTCTTCAACCAATTTTGAGAGAACGGTGCCGTTGATAGTTGACCGGATAGTATTATCCACTTTTCTTTCGGCAATTTCGGTTCGACCTGATTCAATCAAGGCCAGCTTTTCCTTGGCCAGCTCCAACCGCAGTTCCGCTTCATCATGGCTTGCTTTTTTCGATTCCCATTCCTGATGCGAAATCAATTGTTTATCTCGAAGCGATTGCACGCGGTCGAATTCCCGTTTGGTGTTATCAAAGGCGATCTGATAAATCTCAACCTGTCGCTTGGCTTCGGCATATTCGATCGGGGTCGGGTCAGGGGCAACATCAATCAATGGTTCGCCAACCTTGACCTCATCGCCAATATCAACATATATTTTCCTGACAATGCCGGGAATTCTTGATTTGATGGAAATTTCTTTATCCGGTTCTATTTTTCCTACGGCAAGCGCCTTGTCAATAATCGCCCCTCTTTCAACCTTAACCGTTTTTAAGCCGCCGTCTTTTTTAGCGGAGCCATTGATAGCAAAAAAAAGCACTGCTCCGACAATAATTACGATAATAGAAACCAGAAGGATTTTTTTTAGCATGGTAGGACTCTCTATTTATAAATTCATATTTTCGGTCGCTCTTAAGGATTTTTACGGGCAACCCTTTCTTTTGTTTCGATAAGGGCAAAAATCAATCTTTTGACTTTGAATAAATATTGGCATATTTTGGACAAAAGTCGAGGATTTTTTGAAAATGAGATTTAAGACATGGATGGGAGTATTATTAGCGCTGATATCTTTGATTTCGGGGTGTGCAAAAGAAACGGATTCCGGGAAAACTGCATTCAGAACTGCTCAAGACAGCCTGACCATAGAACTTCACGGGGAGAATGGGAAATCGGTTTTAGAAATAACGGTATCCTCGCATAAAGTTGACTATTTGGAGACCGCCGCCGGAGCTTTTGTGAGGGGCATTGACTCATTGAGTTCAAATAATAATTTAGGATGGTTATATTCGGTAAATGGCAAGATGGCGGATATGGCCTCTAATAAATATATTACAAATGACACAGATATAATAAGATGGCATTATCGGAAAATGTGATTTTAATCTATCATTTTTCTACTTAGATGGGAAAAGATGAAATGAATCTAAAGGAATTCAAGAAAAAGTTAAAAGAGCTAAAAAAGAATGGATATTTGGAAACAACAAAGAAAGGGAAATACCGGAGTTGGTCACACACTGGAACAAGCCATTGGGTTTAGGGAAAATAACATCGCCGGACCCGATCTTGAGGAAATTGAGCTCAAATCTCAGCGAAAAGGGGTATCAAATAAAATAACAATTTTTACTTTCAATAGAGGAGTATGGAAAATAAAGCAGAGTGAACTTATAAAGAAATATGGCTATGTCGACACAACCGGCAGAAAAGCCCTCTATTGTGTGGTATCCAATGAACCAAATCCGCAAGGATTGTATTTAAGTATTATAGGGGATAAGCTTGGTCTTTTTCATAAAGATGGCAACCTCATTGCTGAATGGAAGCTTGACGATTTAAGGGGAACATTTGCATTTAAGTTGCCCAATCTCATTGTGGTTATTGCGGACTCAAGAATAAATTCCCGCGGACGAGAGGAATTTGCATATAATGAAGCCTATCATTTGCAGGGCATGAATATTAACACTTTTCTAAGATATATCCAAAAAGGGATTATTGTTGTTGATATTCGAATGCATTTGAAAAAAGCCGGAGGAGTGCGAAATCATGGGACTGCATTTAGAATAGACGAGAAATATTTGGCCGACTGCTTCAAAAAAAAGACAGATATTCTGGACTAATATGGGTAAAAAATATTTTGACGATAGCTGGGATTTTAGGGACTCGGATACAAAGATTTTCACCCATTGTTTTCATTCCTATCCGGCAATGATGATCCCTCAGATCGCAGGGCGTTTGCTTGACAAATATGGTAAGAAAGCCTCATTGCTTTTTGATCCCTATTGCGGCTTGGGAACCTCACTCGTTGAGGCCAATTTGCGGGGGATTAATGCCATCGGAACCGACTTAAATCCCTTGGCCAGACTCATTGCAAAGTCGAAAGCGACACCTATTGACGCTGAATCCCTGGACATGTGGATAAGACGCTATAATGATTTCTTGCTTAATCTGGATTTTGGCAAAAATAATGGTGACCTTCCCATCCCTCATTTTATGAATATAGATTTTTGGTTTGATAAAAGAATCCAAAAGACACTTGCCGCCATTAAGGGATTTATAAGTCAAATTGATAATAATGACATTGCCAATTTTTTCAAAGTTGCTTTTAGCGAGACCGTTAGAGAATCTTCATGGACAAAAAACGGTGAATTTAAGCTCGTAAGAATGACAGAAGAACAACGGGACCGCTTCAATCCCAATGTTTATGGAATTATGAATGCCAAGTTAAATAGAAACAAAAATGGCCTAACGGAATTTAATAAAGAAATTTCCAAGAAAGCTATTACATCAATTTATGATTTCAATACAGTTGAAATTATTCCGCAAAATATAATCAGAGAAAATTCGATCAATATAATTATTACTTCGCCGCCTTATGGCGATTCACGAACGACAGTGGCCTATGGCCAGTATTCAAGATTATCGAGCCAGTGGCTTGGTTTCCCAAATGCAAACAGTGTTGATAAATTACTTATGGGGGGGCGACCTAAAGGATTGCAGACAATTTCGGGTAGCAAATTAGTAAAAAAGATTATCGATGAGGTTGCTTCAAAAGATAGTGAAAGAGCACAAGACGTAATATCTTTTTATATAGATTATCAGAAATCAATTACTAATATTTCTAAAATTATAAAAAAGGGCGGACATGCCTGTTATGTAGTCGGCAACAGAAAGGTGAAGGGAATTATTCTTCCAACTGATGAGATAACAAGGCAATTATTTGAGGCTGAGGGTTTTGAGCATATTGAGACAATAATGAGAAATATCCCCAATAAAAGAATGCCAAGTAAAAACAGCCCTTCAAATATTCCGGGCGTGCAGGACACCACCATATGCAATGAATTTATTGTAATCATGAAAAAGTTAAAGGTAAAACCAAAATGAATATCGATCAGATAATTGATGGCAAAAGACTTTTTTTAATAGCTGGCCCATGTGTAATCGAATCGGAAGATATTTGTTTCATAGTGGCCGAAAAGCTTAAAGCCCTCTCCGAAAAATATAAACTGCCGGTTGTTTTTAAATCGTCTTACACCAAGGCAAATCGCTTATCAGGTGATTCATTTTCCGGCCACGGAATGGAATATGGCTTAAAGATTCTTCAGCAAGTAGGCAAGGATTTTGACCTGCCGCTTCTAACCGATATTCATGAAACAATCGAAATAAACCCCGCCGCCGAAATTGTAGATATTTTGCAGATACCTGCTTTTCTATCAAGGCAGACAGAGCTGGTGCGCCAAGCGGCGGCTACGGGAAAATGGATAAATATCAAAAAGGGGCAATTTCTATCGCCCGATGATATGGATAAAATTGCCGACAAGACCAAATCCGGAAAGGTAATACTAACCGAAAGGGGATCATCATTCGGGTATCATAATTTGGTGGTTGATTTTCGCTCGCTTTTGATAATGCGCAAATTTGGATATCCAATAGTATTTGATGCTACTCATTCACTGCAACTTCCAGCCGGAGGCGGGAATTTTTCGTCAGGACAGCCGGAGTTCATAATCCCCTTTGCAAAAGCGGCGGTTGCTATCGGGGTAAACGGTCTTTTTGTGGAAACACATCCTAATCCGGCCAAGGCGCTAAGCGATGCGGCCGCGATGTTGCCGTTGGACAATATGGAAACATTAATTCAGGAAGTATTAAAAATCGCAGGGACAAATTGAGTAATATGGCTTCAAAGAAAAAGCGTCCGGCAAAGAAATATCTTTCATTTAAACAACTGACCGAACGCTTTAAGAAAATAAAACTATTAGCTCTTGATGTTGATGGTGTTTTAACTGATGACAATATTTTCTTTGGCCCCGATGGCTTTGAAATGAAGAAATTCAATATTTCGGATGGTTTCTTTATTGCGTTAGCGCTTCATTCGGGATTGGAAATTGCCGTGGTTTCCGGCAGACCATCGGCGGCCACAACGACCAGAATGAAAGATTTGGGTGTAAAGCATATTCTCCAGGAAAGAAAGGATAAACGCCAACAGATTCTGCCTCTTCTTGAGAAACTCGGTATCACACATGAGCAAGTAGCTTTTATGGGAAACGAATTGCTTGATATCGGTCTATCAAAGGAAGTCGGGTTATCAATTGCAGTGGAGGATGCCGCCGAGGAGCTGAAGCTTGTCGTAAATTATGTAACGACCGCCTGCGGCGGGCATGGGGCGGTTAAGGAAATAATTAAGGCTTATTTCAAGGGAAATAATCTTGACCCGGTAAAATATTTGATATAGGTTCTATTCATGATATTGGAAAATGGGCGTGATGTTATTCGCAAAGAGGCCGAGGCTGTCGCGGAATTGGCGGAACGGCTTGATGATAATTTTGTCAAGGCAGTAGAGCTTATTCTCAAAAGCAAAGGACGGGTCATTGTAACCGGAATGGGGAAATCGGGGCTGGTCGCCAAAAAGGTTGCGGCGACGCTCACCTCTACCGGAATATCCGCCATATTTCTTCATCCTGCGGAGGGAGTGCACGGCGATTTGGGAATGGTGCGCTCAGAGGATATTCTGATTGCAATTACGAAATCCGGCGCCACAGAGGAGCTTTATCAAATACTTCCTGCCATAAAGAGAATTGGCGTCAAAATCATTCTTTTTACCGGTCAGGTTGACTCTCCCCTATCGGCCAAATGCGATATCGTGCTGGATTGCTCGGTCAAATCCGAAGCCTGCCCTAACAATTTGGTGCCGACATCATCTACTACAGTATCACTGGTGATGGGAGATGCGCTGGCAATTGCGCTTCTTCAGGAAAGAAACTTCTCGCCCGAGGATTTTGCTTATTTGCATCCTGGAGGAACATTGGGCAAGCGGCTTCTTATGAAGGTCGAGGAGTTGATGCATGTAAATTCAGAAATTCCAATTGTGCATCCCGATATGGCAATAAAAGATACTATTCTGGAAATTACCAGCAAAAGGATGGGCGCCGCTTTGGTTGTAGATGATACCAACAAACTGGTTGGAATATTTACCGATGGCGACCTCCGTAGATTGGTGGAAAAAGATACAAATTTCTTTATCAGCAAAACCGGCGATGTAATGGTCAAAGGCCCCAAAACAATTTCTCAGCATGCTATTTTGGATGAAGCTTTGGCAATCATGGAAAAATACTCCATTATGGTACTTCCGGTGGTTGATAAAAATAAACAACCGGTCGGCATTATTCACCTTCACGATATTCTCAAATCAAAATTGGTTTAGTTCCCGGTGGGACATTTTAAAAGAAAAAAAAATAATATCATCTATTTCTCTATTAGGGCTATAGTTTTTTGTTTCAATCATATCCCGCGATGGCTGGGGATATTTGTTGCCGGAATACTCGGTGAAATAGCTTATTTGGTCTTAAGAAAGGATGCCGGTAAGGCTGTTCGAAATCTTGAAAAAATATTCGGCGACAACTTCACGGCGACGCAAAGAATGCAGATTGTCCGAAATTGCTTCATGAATATTGCCAAAAATGCGCTTGATGTCATTAGAATTCGGAAATATTACCATAGACAAATAAAGCCTTTGGTTGATATTGAAGGACTGGAGCATTTGGATAATGTTTATAATCGGGGCAAGGGAGTTATTGCTGTCACCGGTCATATTGGTAATTTTGAACTGCTGGCGGCGCAAATAACCAACCTTGGATACAAAGTTGCCGTAATAGGAAGAGAACTATACGATAAAAGACTAAATAGGCTTCTGGTGGAAAATCGCGAATCAATGGGTATGATCAATATCGACACAAAAGATTCGCCAAAAAAAATACTGCAATTACTTAGAGAAGGGTGCATGCTTGGTGTGCTGATAGATACCGATTCGATGCGAGTCAGAAGCATGTTTGTGCCGGCCCTTGGCAAATTATCATGGACGCCGATAGGACAATCAATTATCGGTCTTCGATCCGGCGCCGGATTTGTCCCATTTGCCTGTGTCCGCAATAAAGAAAGATATAAAATAATCATTGGCCCCGAAGTCACGATAGAAAGAACCGACGATTTTGACAAAGATGTGTATAATATGACAAAAAAATGTACCGAACAGTGGGAGAAATTTGTTTTGGAATATACAGACCAATGGATATGGATGCATGACCGATGGAACACTCAACCCAAAGAGCCGACAAGATATAATGATGAAAATAATTGAACGCCTTGCAATAATATTGTCAGTAGCGGTTGCTGTATCGTTTTGGGGATGCGGCAATAAGAATGAAATTAAAGCCCCTCCCGCAGGTGTAGATTCATTGGCAGTTGCCAAAATCCGTCCCGACCAAGAAATGCGCAATGCCAGAATTTATCTCTATAATAAGGCCATAATTACTACTGATATTAAGGCTGATTATATAGAGAAATATGAGAAGCTGGATTCCACTCTGGCATGGAAACTCAATGTCCATTTCTTTGATTCGACAGGTAAGGAGTTATCAAATATGGTTGCCGATAGCGGATTGGTGCGGGAGAGAACCAATATTATGATTGCCAATGGCCATGTTGTCGTTATTAGCGAAGACAACTCCAAACTCGAAACCGAACAGCTTCTCTGGAATGCGCAAAAAAATAAGATTGAGACTGATAAATTCGTCAGAATCATACAGAATGAGGATACTCTAACCGGATATGGTTTGGAAGCGGATCAACGCCTTAAGAAAATAAAAATCAAGAAACAGGTCAGCGGCAATATTCGGAAAACAGAAGATATGGAATTGTAAGATAAAACCGGGCTGAGAATGATGGATATTCGAGTTTCATTAAAAGCAGGAAACAAAGCATGGAGAAAACCCAAAAAATTGTTTTAATCTATGGCTATCTGGTATGTCTGGTGGCCATAATTATGCTCTTAATAGCAATACCCATATCGTCAATTCGGTAATCGATATGATCGGGGGCAGGTTATATTCCTGATGAGCAAACCATGCGAATTATGTATGAGACCGCTCGGGAAGATAAAATCCAGTCGGTACGGCATGTGGCCCAACGAACGATCATTGTGTTCACCATGCTGACGATCATGTCCATTATTTTATTTATCATTCATTTCAGGTGGATGAGAAGCTTATCGAAATAGAATATAGTCGTAAATAATTTTAATATTGACACGGTGAATATCCGTCACTTAATATTCTTTCCATAAGGCAAGGAAGGAGAGCTATGTCGGCGGATTCGGTAAACGAAAAATCCAAACCACACAAATTATCCGAGGATTGGCTTGCGGTTATAATCGGCCTATTTATTTTCCTTTTATCGCTTGGGACTTTTCTTGGCGGCGATATTTTAGGCTGGGTTGTTACCACTAAAGTATGGACTAATTTGGCCGGAGCGTTAAAGCCGGCGTCAAACAATTTTGCAAATTTATCCGGTATTCTTTCTCTTGCCCTGACATATCTCTTTCTCTTGGTTGTATTATCTTTTGGGGCTTTTTTGCTTGGAGCGAATGTTAAGCGATTCACTGTCTGCTTCACGCTGGTTTTTTTCATCAGTTATATTTGCTGGATACTTGGAGCCTGGGCCTATATTGCCGCAACTTCAAATCAGCTTGATTCATTCAAAATATCATGGTCGATGAATCTAACATCGGAGGCCGGATATATTATTGCCCTTATTGCAGGCCTGATTGTGGGTAATTTTTGCCCCGGACTTGTCAAACTGATGTGCGAAGCGATTCGTCCGGAATTATATATAAAAACGGCCATAGTGATTTTAGGAGGATTTCTTGGAATTACCGCCGCCGAACAATTGGGTTTGGCGACGTCGGTTATGTTTCGAGGCTTATGCGCCATTGTCGAGGCATATTTAATCTATTGGGCGTTGGTATATTTCATTGCGAGGAAATATTTCAAATTCAGTAGGGAATGGTCGGTTCCTTTGGCAAGCGGCATTTCAATTTGCGGTGTTTCCGCCGCTATCGCCACCGGTTCGGCTATCAAGGCCCGGCCGGTCGTGCCTATCATGGTATCTTCTTTAGTCGTAATATTCGCAGTTGTGGAATTGATTCTTCTCCCCTTCATTGCCCAAAAATTTTTGTATAAGGAGCCAATGGTCGCCGGGGCATGGATGGGATTGGCGGTGAAGACCGACGGTGCGGCAGTCGCCAGCGGCGCCATCTCGGAATCGCTTATTCTGGCTAAGGCCGCGGTGGAGCAGGGGGTTAGATATCAACCGGGCTGGATAATGGCTACCACAACAACAGTCAAGGTTTTTATTGATGTTTTTATCGCTGTCTGGGCATTTATATTGGCTTGGATATGGTCGGCGAAAATTCAGCAAACATCGGACGAAAAAATTCGGGCTTCACAGATTTGGGAAAGATTCCCCAAATTTATTCTTGGATACATGGCCACATTTGTCATAATCATTATAGTGGGCATTTTCTGGCCTCAATTAGTCGGCAAGGCCAAGGCGGCTATGGGACAGGCTAATGCCTTCCGCGGCATATTTTTTGTGATGACATTCTTCACCATTGGTGTGGTTTCTAATTTTCGAAAATTATGGGAAGAAGGAATCGGCAAACTTGCGCTTGTGTATGTAATATGCCTGTTTGGATTCATTATATGGATCGGTCTGGCGATTTCATGGCTATTTTTCCATGGGGTCAAACCACCTATAGCCGGTTAAACCAGTTAAAAAGGAGCAATGCAATGGGAAAACCCAAACTGGCAGAGGAATTAGAAAAGATGGAGTATGAGCCACTCCTTCCAATTGAAAAAAAGTTGATTACTTATAGTATAATTCTTGGGCTTATCCTAATTGTCATTCTGGTTTTTATCAGCCATACATTTTTTGAAGTTTAAGTTTTTATCATTCAAGCATTTTTCTAAAAATATCTTTAATAATCACGATAATAAATTAAATCCATAACGCGGGCTTATTGCGAAAACCTTCGGGCTTTGGCGAATTCGACTTGCTGTTTATATAAAGCCCATAAAAAATATTTATTATTTATTGACAAAGATTCTTGGCTATTTATATTCACTCCCTAAATCTTATTTTGGAGATTCAATGGAGCAGGACTTACAAGGGAAAATAGGGCGTTTTACTCTCCCCGATATATTTCAGCTTATTGCCGATAGCCGGAAAACCGGCACGTTGGGAATTCAAAGGGATGGCGATATTGTAATGATTTATTTCAAAAAGGGGAAAATTGTTTACGGCTATGGGCCTCGGCAGGCTTGGCATCTGGGAGAGTTGCTCAAAGAGAAGAGTATAATTACTCAGGATCAATTGAATGACGCTGTTAAGACTCAAGCAGAAACGGCAAACTCCAAAAGACTTGGGCAGATATTAATTGAAAAGAATTATATCAGCCGGAGTGATTTGGAGATAATTTTGAGACGGCAAATTGAGGAGTTGATTTATTCTCTTTTATCGTGGGACAACGGCTCATTTAAATTCTACGAAAACCAATATCCCACTGAAGAGGAAATTACGGTAAATATTTCGGTCGAAAATGCCATTCTAGAGGGGATACGGCGACTGGATGAACAAAACAGAATGAATGAAATATTTCCTGATACGAATTTGTCGCTATCCCTCACTCCATCACCATCCGAACGACAAAGTGAAATATCTCTGAAATCGGAAGAGTGGAGTCTTATTGCGCAAATAGATGGGTGTCGTACTATCGAGGAAATCGCCTGTTCTCAAAAAACGCCTAAGTTTGAAGTATTAAATCGACTGGCCGGACTCAAATTGGCAGGCTTAATTACAACCACGGATGGGAAAAAGCCCACTGCGGATCATCTCGCCGGAATGGTAGAGGATCTGGCCGGATTGCTTGAGAGATATTTATCAAAAAAATCAAGTGTTATTCCAAATGAAAAAACTACTCTCCAATCACCGGAAGAGATTACCATAGACATAACAAGCGATCATTCAGAATATTAATAAATTCTGCTTCTGCAACGTCATGACTCGAATAGAAACATTGAATCAGCTTGAGATAACTCTGGAGAGTTTTCTCACAAGGATGGCCGAATCTCTTTCCCAAAAGACGGGGGCGATTCGGGAGATTACTTTTCTCGATGATATTGCCAGAGAATCATTTCGAGGAAGATATATCAATTCCCGTTTGGGAAATTGGTTTGCAAATAACAACACCCTGTTGGAAGGGGGAAGATTGCGCGACACTGATATTACTGCAATAGGCAATTTATTGGGCGATATAAAAAGCGGTCTGGATGAAACGGATCCGGAATCAAAAAAACTTGCCGAAGAAATTGACCATTGGCGAATTAAGGGAGTTGTTCCCGGAAGAAAGTTAATTCTCAAAATGAAAGGCGATACTGACGAACCGACAATCTCAGAAAAATTTGCCGAAATTTTGAAAAGGGAAGCCGAATTTTTCGAGAATTATCAGGACAACAAAAAACATTTGCTGACAATTTTAGATGATATATTAAAATCGGCTGATGCCAAGGAAGATGAAATTTATATCCATCTGGCCGGCGCGGCGATTTATTTTCTTAAAATGAACGGTTATAAAGTTGGGCCTTTTGTAAAAAGACTGAAGGAAATTGAGGAAAGCAAGCTGGGGAACAAACATGCCGACTGAACCCGAAAAGGCATATTACAAAGCAATACAATCACTTACAGATAAAGATTACTCTGCGGTTTTAGGTTTTCTAAAAGCCGCCGAAATTCAGTTTGCAGATGACCATGATTTTCGTATATTAAAAGGGACAACCAGATTACTGCTGGCTGTCAAAGACGAAATACATGAATTGGAAAATGCTAATTTGAAATAGAGGAGTTGATGTAATATGGCGAAAAAACAGAGTTTTGCGGATAAGGCCGCTAAGAGGAAATTCGTCAAGAATTGTCCGGTATGCGAACAGCCTATTAATTTTATTAAATATATTAAGGCCGAACGCTCCGAGGGCGGCTGGAAATTCCGGACAGCCAATGTTGGCGTCTGCAAATGCAATCATTCTGAAATTTACGGCTAAGTCTATAAAAGTATCTGCATAAAACCCGCTTGATAAAGGCGGGTTTTTTTATATTTTGACTACCAATGCGTAAACTCCTCGAAGAGAAATTTTTCCCCTTCGTAATTAAACCGGGACGATATACCGGCGGGGAACTGGGACAAATCACCAAGAGTCCGGACGATAGGCTAAAAGTGGCTCTGGGTTATCCTGATATGTACGAAATCGGGATGTCATATATTGGGACTCAGATCTTATATAACATAATAAATTCTGATGACCGCTTTCTTAGCGAGCGGTTTTACGCTCCCGATAAAGATGCGGAAGATATTTTGCGTCGGGAGAAAATCCCTCTTTTCAGTCTGGAGTCACACCGCCCACTCAACCAATTCAATGTGGTGGGCTTTACATTAGCCTATGAAATGGTCTATACAAATCTATTGAATATTCTGGATTTGTCCGGAATACCACTGCGCTCAAAGAATAGAAAAGACTCAGACCCGCTTATAATTACCGGTGGACCAATAGTGCATAATCCTGAGCCAATGGCGCCTTTCATTGATTTATTTTATATTGGCGATGCCGAAGAAAATATTATCAAGCTGTTTGAGGTTATCTATAACAATCGCATTTTGTCTCGCTATGAGCTGTTAAGGCTCATTATTCAAAATGTTCCATCGGTCTATGTGCCGCAATTTTACGATGCCATTACACATAAGCCGCTATTCGATTTTGTCCCGCCCAAAATAAGAAGCCATAAAACCAAACAGCTGAGAACAGAATTCTACCCCAAACAACCGATTATTCCTTTTATTGAGACTGTGCACGACAGATTGACTGTGGAAATTATGCGGGGGTGCCCCCGCGGTTGCCGATTTTGTCAAGCTATGTCGATTTATCGGCCGGTAAGGTTGCGTCCCAAAAATGAAATTATTGAGCAGGTCCATAATCAGCTCAATGAAACCGGATATGATGAAGTCACTCTTCTTTCTTTGTCGTCAAGCGATTATCCGGAGATATTACCATTAACTGCCCAGCTTTCAAGGGAGCTTAATGAAAAAAGGATTGCCTTATCAATGCCCTCGCTTCGCCCGGGGACAATCACGCCGGAGTTGATTAATGCCATCAAGCTGACTCGAAAGACAGGTCTTACTTTCGCTCCGGAGGCCGGCACTGAGCGGCTAAGGGCGGTTATTAGAAAAGATATATCAGATGAACAACTATTTCAATCCGTGCGCCTTGCCTTTGAAAATGGATGGAATCTAATAAAATTATACTTCATGATCGGCTTGCCGACTGAGGCCGATGATGATCTAAAGGGGATAGTACAAATGATTCGCGAGGTTACCGGAATTGCCCGCAGATATAGAGGGAAAAACATTATTAATATAACGATATCCCCATTTTCGCCCAAATCCCACACTCCATTTCAATGGGATGAGCAGGCCTCTCCGGATATAATCAGGCAGAAAAATGACTATATCAAGCGGCATGCCGGAAATTCTTCAGTAAATATAAAGCTTCGCGATCCGGAGCTTGCCTTTCTTGAGGGAGTTCTTGGCCGCAGTGGACGCGAAATGGCTGATGTTATCGAATATGCCTTTAAGGACGGCGCCCGATTTGACGGATGGACGGAAGGATTCCATTTCGGCAGATGGATGAATGCCTTTGAAAAAAATAATATTAACCCATATTCATATCTGAAGGGGCGGGCATTCTCGGAGAACCTCCCATGGTCGCATATTGAACTTGATGTCTCCACTGAGCATCTAATGAACGAAAGAAACCGCACTTCCACCATGCTCAAAGAGCATCATGAACAACATCCGCCGATATCAAAGCCAAAATCAAATGATGAAGATGAAAATGACGGTTTTGGTCGCTCGAAAAAGAAATCGCCTTCAAAGGGAGCAATCACTCCGGTTAAAGGGTATGTTCGAGTCCGATGGGGACGAAATGGCCTTACTCGATTTCTATCGCATCTCGATAACCTTCGAGTATTTGAACGGGCTATCCGCCGTTCCGGTTTGCCCGTGGAATATTCTCAAGGATACCATCCTCACATGAAATTATCATTTGGGCCTCCCCTACCGGTTGGATATACATCGGAATCAGAATATTTTGATATAACATTGGAAAGACCGTTCAATATGGAAATGGCGGCCAAATTTGGAGCCTCCTTGCCGGATGGATATTCGCTAATTATGGCAAAATCGATAATAAACACCAAAGAATCTCTTTCAAGCAAATTGAATCGTGCCATCTATGAAGTTTATATTGATAAAGAAATCGATTGCCGCGAGAGTATTACTTTGCTGTTATCCAAGCCGGAGATTCCCATTGAACGAGTTGCCAAAGAAGATACTAAATTGATAGATATCAGACCGGCCATTTTTGATTTACAATATAAAATTCAGGGACAGACGAATTCGGGAAAAGCGGCGATTTACATGGAACTTGGTGTCGGTTCGGCCGGATATGTCAAGCCGCAGGAAGTGATTGCCGCTCTGGGGATAATTGCAAAAGAAAAACTCCCGGCCCTGCGGATACATAGGATTGATTTGCTGAATATTGATGAAAATGGCCGTAAATATACACCTATGGAATTTTAATCATGGTTCATCCTGATAAGAAATATGATTTAGCCCGAGCGGCGGCGGTTGAAATAATAGGTATGGTTGAGGGCGGCAAGTACACCACCGATGATGCCGCCAATGAAGTAATACAAGCCGGGAAATTCAGTCAACTCGATATCCGATTCATTCGGCAATTGGCCAATGGCGTCGTCAAAATGAAAAGACGCCTTGACCATGATATGCGGTTTTTTCTTGCCAGGCCATCGGAAAAAATGCCGCGTAGTATGGGTGATATTCTGCGACTTGGATTTTTCCAGATATTTTTTATGGATAGAATTCCGCCTGCGGCGGCGGTCAATGAAGCGGTAAATCTCGCCCGTCATTACTGCGATCAATCGCGCTCACGGGTCGTCAATGCTGTCTTGAGAGCCGCCTTGCGTAACCCGGAAAAAATAGTCTTCAGAGATAAAAATATAGACCCTATTAATCATTTGGCTAATTATTACTCCTATCCGGAATGGTTTGTGGAATATTGTTTGAATGAATTTAAGCTTGAAGAGACAGAGAAATTACTGGCAGGAATGAATCATCCCCCACGGTTGTCTTATCGCATTAATTTGCTTAAGGCAAAACCCGAGGAGATCGAGGCAAAGCTGAAAAATTCAAATGTAAAATTTCATGCAGGCAAATATCTTCCCGAATTCCTTCACATCGATGAAGGGAGCCTCCCGTTGGAAGGGGAACTCATCGAGACTGGAAAAGTATATATTCAGGATGAATCAGCCGGCATGGCTGTCCGATTAATGAATCCACGAATGGGTACTAATGTCCTCGATTTGGCCGCGGCGCCGGGCGGAAAGGCTACTTATGCGGCAATAAAAATGCGCAACAAAGGAATGATAACCGCCGTAGACCGTTCAAGACCCAGGCTGGGAATGATGATAGATAATTGCAGGCGGATGGGGATAAAAATAATAAATCCGGTTGCCGCTGATATGCTCGAATTCAAGGCTGAGCCATTTGATAGGGTAATGCTTGATCCTCCATGCACCGGATGGGGGAACGCCGGAAAACACAGCGACCTTCGATGGTCAAAGGAACCGGCAGATATTGAAAAGCTTTTCAAAGTTCAAAGTATGATGATTGATAGCGCCGCCAAACTGGTCAAACCCGGGGGTATATTGATTTACTCCACATGTACGATAATCAGGCAGGAAAACGATCAGGTGGTTGAGGAATTTTTGGCGAGAAGAAAAGATTTTGCGCTGGAATCGGCCTCGGCCTATTTCGATGGCGATGTTGTATCAGAAAGAGGTTTTTTAAAGACATACCCAACTAAAACGGATTTATCGGGTGCATTCGCGGCGCGTTTGAAAAAGGTCATTGATCCAAAAAAATAAATTGATATTTGTACCGATTAATTTGTAAAATTCAGTAATGTATTTCCCAAGACCAAAAAAATTAAGGATGAAATCATTTTTCGACAATGTGAAAATGAGCTTATCTGAACGTAATCGACGACTCTTGATTTATATCGGAATACCGCTGATATCTTTTCTATTTATTTATATTCTATTTGATTCAATAATCCTGCC
>JAGVEJ010000018.1 GCA_020058225.1 Candidatus Zixiibacteriota bacterium
ATGAAAACGAACGAAAACAGGAAATCGAGCGAATGCTTAGCCTACCTGAATCATTATCAAAAAAATGACGTTATCTAGCAAATGATATTTTCTCAGACGAAATATTTACTTAATAGTTTTCCCCCCAGCAAAGTGATAATTTGGGGTATCCTCTTTTTTGTGGGGCTTGCCTTCTTTGCCATATTTCGGCTGTTCTTTCTGATTGCTCATTTGGGCATGCTCAATGGCGCCGGCCCACTTCTAATTCTCGAATCATTCTGGATTGGTTTGCGATTTGATACGGCAGTAATAAATTCATTTTACCTCCCACTTTTTGTTATTTCGATTTTGCCGTTTATTAATTTCGCCTCATCCAAAATCCAGAGTATTGCGGCATTAATGCTGACTGTCATTTTTGCCTTCTTCTTTCTTGTACTATCAGCCGATATTAGATTCTTTGATGTTTACGGAAGCCGGATGAATTTTTGGGCAATTGAATTTATGGCGGACCCGGTTTCATATCTATATAGTATTATAACATATCCGGGATCTTGGATACTTTTTATCCTCTGGATTTCTCTGACAATTGTATTCTTCTTTGCTATAAAGAAATTTTTAAGATTCATGGCGCAATATAACCAATCAACCCCTTTAACCGGAAAGTTGGTCGGCTATTTATTATCACTGGCATTGTTAATAATCGGCGCACGCGGTGGACTGGGAATGAAACCACTTGATTGGGGCGCCGCTCTATTCAGCAATAATTATTTTATTAATCAAATGGCGCTAAATGGAGTTTATACTTTATCTCACTCCATTTATGAAGAATATAAAGAGGGACGCACCATATCTCGGAAAGAAGATGATCGCTTTTCATTTTATGATAACCAAACTGCCTACAAAACAGTAGCCGATATGCTTAACCTCCCCCCTTCGGAAACAAATTCGGATTATACTATTGAAAAGCAATCCTCCGGTCAGAATCAATTTGACTTTTTACCCAATATCGTAATTGTCATCATGGAAAGTTGGGCCGCTGATAGAATCGGGGCGCTTGGCTCTAAACTAAATATCTCCCCAGAATTTGACACATTATGCAACCATGGCATATTATTCCCTCAATTCTACGCCAACGCTGTCCGCACTAATCATGGAATTCCTGCTATTCTATGCTCATTCCCTTATGTATCCGGCCGTTCTATAATGCGAAGGTATTCAGCCGACCACCCTTTTCGTTCCCTTGCCGCCATACTAAAAGAAAATAATTATGGTACGACTTTTGCCTATGGTGGTGATATTGAATTTGATAATATCGAAGGATTTTTGCGAACGGCCGGTTATGACAAATTTTATGGCGAAGGAGATTTTGATACCTCAAAAAAGCTTGGCAAATGGGGAATTCCCGATCATGTAATTTTTGATCAGCTTGCGCATGAAATTTCCAGCCTGAAACGCCCTTTTCATTTGGCGGTACTCACCCTGAGCAACCATGACCCTTATCTGATCCCTGATGAGCAATTCCATTTATACGACAATACAACGCCGGATTTTGAAAAATATAATACATTCTACTATTCCGATTGGGCGATTGGGCAGTTTATGGATAGCCTTAGAAAAGAGCCTGTCTTCGATAGTACAATTTTCGTATTCACCGCCGATCATTGTCCTTATCAAACGGGAGCGTTTCCTCTAATGCCGAAAAATTTTCGAATACCGTTTCTGATATATGCTCCGCATCTAATCGGCGATAGTTCTATTATTATTCAAGCGACAGGCGCCCAGGTCGATATTTCACCGACTTTGGTCGGCTTATTGGGTCTTACTACAACAGAATATGCCTGGGGGCGGAATTTACTGAAATCGCCCAATGATGATTCCGGTTTTGCGGTGATAGTATCGGACGAGAAGCTGGGGATTATAAGTGGCGCTTCATTTTTCTTTGAATGGCTTGATGGCCGTGGGAAAGCATTATATGATCTCAATCAACCGGAATATTTCAAGAGTAATCTTATTGATTCCAATCCGGATATCGCCGACAAAATGGAAAAGCAGTTGCGGTCGTATATCCAATTGGCGAATTATTTATCGCGGGGAGGAAGAAAATATTAATAAACCCCATCGGCGTTGGGATTTAAACATTATAATTGCGCCTGTTGTAATATGGGGTAAATAATTTATTCTTAAATTAATAGGAGAGCATATATGCGCAGATTGCATCTGATTTTATTGCTACTAATAATTATGGGCGTCTTGCATGCTGAAAATTCAAACACTGCATTTGATCCCATTAAGGCAGAAGCCAAATTCTATTTGCACTCAGCCAACGATACCATTGGATTTAAAATGGGTACAGATGAAGGCGAGATTGCCGTAGATTTTCTTGATAGTATTGATTATACAGAACTTCCTTCAAAAGATGATATTATTCTATTCTCCGGACAAGACACAATAATAATAAAATATGATACGGTACCTATAAAGGTAATTATTACATCACCAAATGATACTGTAATCGAGATTATAAAATTTATAAAGGATCGTATTGAATTATTGAAAGAATATTCTACATTTGCCAATATTCCTTCAATAGAATATGGAAGGTTTTATTATTCTTCTCCCTCTGATCCAAACCTTACAAAACTGCGAGAGACATACAATTTGGATAGCGTGGCAGGCGGCGGTTCTGAGATTGATAGAATAATCAGGCTTATGAATTGGGTACACGAAATGGTTCCTCACGAGGACTCTAAAAAAGCATATAATCCCAAGCCAAGTAATGCGCTAAATATTATCGAGGTATGCAAGAGCGAGAAGCGTGGGGCAAATTGCAGGATGCTGGCCACAATTTTAAATGAAGTCTATCTCTCCATGGGTTTCAAATCAAGACATGCGACTTGTTTGCCTTATAATAAAGAAGACCCTGATTGCCATGTCGTGAATATGGTTTACTCCGATTCGCTCGGTAAATGGCTATATATGGACCCTACTCAAGGGGCGTATTTTATGGATGATTCGGGCAATATTTTAAGCATTTCAGAAGTAAGAGATTATCTCATTGAAAACAAAAGTCTCCAAATTAATAACGACGCCAACTATCATGGGGTCCCGACCGATTTCGGCTGGTATAAAAATTACATGGCCAAGAATCTTTTCCGCTTCCTTTGTCCCCTGGGAAGCAAATTTGGCTATGAATCGAGAGCCGGAGAAAGAATATGGATTACGCTTAATCCGACAGGATATGACGCCGCTAAGAATATGAAAGCCGATACTACGTCAGATTCTACTGCCCAATATATCGATTACTATACCGACAACGCCGGATATTTTTGGATGAAACCGGAGTAGGGGGGGTGCTATCAAGCATCACTCTAAAGAAAATTTATCAACTCTTCTGTCCTAAATGGCAAATTATATAGGGGTTTGATAAATCAACCCCCTATAACTATTCTCTGGGAGAAGCAATAATTCACTGCGGCGGATTCTCCCCCGCACAATAATTACTCCAATCTCCCTATCTTTTTCTCCACTTCATGCAATATCTCGCATGATTTCACAAGTTCCTTCATTCTGGTATGATCAGGATATAGTGGCCTATCAATATCAAGAAACTCGACGTACTTGCGCACAATTTCCTTTGCTTTCGTCACGCCGCGTCCAAATTTATATTCTCGGAAATCAAGCGCTTGGGCGGCGGCCATAAATTCGATTCCAAGCACACCATAGGCATTCTCAAGTATCTGGAAATTCTTAATGGCGGTATTCATTCCCATAGAGACAAAGTCTTCTTGATCGGCCGCGGCCGGGATTGATTGAATTGATGCCGGTGCAGATAGAATCCTCTGCTCAACAATCAGCGAATCGGCGGTGTACTGGCTCAACATCAGGCCGGAAAACATCCCGGCCCCTTTGGTAAGAAATGGCGGCAGACCGACGCTCAAAGCCGGATTGTTGAGACGGTTCATTCTTCGCTCGGATAGTACACTTACTATTGTAATGGCCACGCCGGCCATGTCCATTGGAAGCGACACTGGTGTCCCCTGAAAATTGGCGCCGGAAAGCTGAAGATTTTCATCGGCAAAAAATATAGGATTATCGCCAACGCCATTCAATTCTATTTCAACTTGAGAACGGGCATAAGCAAGCGCATCATGTGCGGCGCCGATAACCTGCGGCGTGGAGCGCATGGAATAAGCATCCTGCACCTTGCATTTGATTCTCCCTTCAGCCAAATCGCCTCCCTCAACACATTTTCTGATCGCATTGGCGCTTCTTATGGCGCCGGCAAAACCACGGATTTCGTGAATCTTTTTATGATACGGCCGCATATTGGCCTTCAATGCCTCAAGGGACATGGCGGTGGCAATTTCCGCTTGCTTGAGCCAGTTATTGGCATCATACAGAAAAATGGCGCTCATTGCTGTCAAAAGATTCGAGCCATTGATTGTGCCAAGCCCATCGCGAGCCTGCAAGCCCGGGATTGAAATCTCCGCCCGCTCCATGGCGATTTTCCCATCAAGAAGCTCTCCCTTATAGTATGCCTTTCCCTCCCCCATAAGCAACAATGCCACCTGCGCCATTGGAGCCAGATCGCCACAGGCTCCGACCGAACCTTTCTGGCACACATAGGGGGTAACACCCTTATTTAGCATTTCCACCAAAGTAAGAGTAATTTCCGGGCGAATTCCAGAGTTGCCATGCGCATGGACATTGATCCTACCGGCCATAGCGCCCCTTACATACTCAATCGGAGCCGGTTCGCCAATACCGGCGGCATGGTTGTATATCAAATATTTCTGGAAATCCTGCACCTGCTCATCGGTCAGAACCACCTCGGAAAATTCGCCGATACCGGTATTGATACCGTACATAATTTCATGCGCTGAAAGTTTCTTCTCCAACATAGCGCGGCATTTTTTTATCCGCTCAAGCGCCTCGGGATGAAGCTCCATCTTTTCGTTATTTCTGGCGATTGCCACCAGTTTTTCTATGGTTAGATTTGAGCCATCTAATATGATTGCCATATATACCTCATAAATATTCTAATTTCAAATAATTATAATAGTGGAATGTTGAAACCGCCCGCCGCAGGCAGGTTTCGACCTACTCATCCTGAAGACCGGAAGAGCTTTTGGGTTGATATCTGGATATTACAGTTATCATACCGACGGATAATTAATGAATATTATGATAGATGTCAACAAGATTGAGTTATGCGGGCGTTCGAATAATCTTATGAATCACCTGCGGTAATTTCGCGAGGGTATTGAAAGGGCGGTCGCTAATAAGACGAACCCATTGGGGAAATGATTATTTATGAATGAGTTAGGCGGAAATGGGTTTGTTTTTTGATTTTTTTTTGCCTCTTCCATCATTTTTTGTTAATTTGTTATGATTCAATAAGATATGATAGCGAGCAAGGGCGTATGCCATACGCCCCGGCTCTTGGCCGGAATTGATTTGTAAATTTCTTTCCCAAAAGGTAGCCTCTTTTTTATTTATTCCCAATTCAACCTTTTATAACATAGTAACTAC
>JAGVEJ010000009.1 GCA_020058225.1 Candidatus Zixiibacteriota bacterium
AATCCGGATCTGAAATATTATCAGATTGCTTTTCCCCGTCGGCAATCCATCTCCAATACCATGAGATTGGGGCAAGATTGCGCTCATTAATAATATTTTCTCTACCCGTGAATACGAATGCCGTAAAAAATAAAAATAATATACCAAACAAACCATAAGTTAATTTGGCATAAAATATCCATGAAATACGCCGCCCTCGATCTGAATAGATTTTCCAATTTCCAGATAAAAAACCTACAATTTTACCGGCATTCAATGTATTTTTACTTTCTGTATTCATAAAGAAATTGTCAGTTGTATTAATAAAAAAGCATCACCCTTAGCGATCTACTAAATATATGTTTATACATGTTCTTACAAATAACGGCACCAAAACCAGTAATAAACCCGATATAATGGCTTCATTATACGATGGGGAATTTCCCAGTATCACATCCAAAAATCTGTAACCTATTCCCCGACAATCCAATGAATGCTCCACTACAATTACCGCTCCAAATAAATATGATATTCTCGTGGCCAAATTGCGCAATAAATATATTTTAATGGCGCCATAGGCCAGCCCTTTAATACTCTGGCCGCGTGCCTTATGAGCAAGATAATAACTCTTGTCTTGAAGCTCCTCAAAAATAAGTTTAAAATTCCTGGGCCATTCTCCAAGAGCGCCTTCACATAATCCCAAAATAAGTCCCCCATATAATATATTTTTCCATAGTAAAGTTGAATCATTTGAATAATCATGTCCACTCCAAACATATATCATTAGACCAATTACAAAAAGGGGAAGTCCACTTGTAAAAGAAAAAAGCCCACCTAAAATATCCCAATATGCCGCACGGTTTTTTTGTGCCCACTGATAGCCAAGAATAATGGAAATTCCCGCTGAAAATATAAGAGCAAGAACAATCATTGCTATCGATATTCCCAAATCCCCCAGATATGAACTCCACTCAGCCCATAAAAATGGAAGAAATTTCCCGCTAAGGACATAATACCAATCTGATATTTCGGCAAGAGAATTATTATCAAGAGCTATTATATTAATAATTAATGAATGTAATAATATTGCTGAAATCGGCAGTAACAGGATAGACTTGGCTATAGTTAATAAATATTTACTACACCTCAGGTTCCTGATATTGGGGTAAAACCGTAATGTCTTGTCTGTAGCCATCTTTTGCAAAGATTAAATGAATCTATTAATTATTTTTCGGATTATTTATTCTATCGACCTCAGTTTCAGAGCAACGTAATGTATCCATATAAGGGGTCTTCAATATAGATACAGATATAAGGCTATCGGAGAGAACATCTACGGCAATGCGTCTGCTGGTAATCTGTAGGGTTGTGTAGTTTCTTATAATATAAAAAGAAAGTGAATTCATTTCCCTGCACTGCGGGAATAAAGAATTTAGTGAATCACAATTAAATATATAGCTGATTCCACTTTTTTTATAAATTTCACCCTTATCTTTATCAATAACTGCCGCTTCACTTTTCGCATTTATTTCCCATTTAAAGGAAACGCTATCATAAGGAGATTCCTTTATCTTCCCAAAGACATCCTTTTTCTTAAATTCAATATAGGCGCTATCCAGTGGAATGCTTATACTAAAGGATCTTTTGCCGGGAGAAAAATAATTAATCTCAAGAGAATCATGATTATTAACATATTCTTTGGGATAATCGGAGATCGATATTTTAATCATGGGAGAACCACATGAAAGAAATAAGGTAAAACATATTGTGACTGCCAGCCATATCAAGGATTCATTCTTTTTCATATTTTTGCCCATATTAAATAAAATCAATTATTATTCGGCTATTTTCCAATTATATGCCAATCGCAAGAAATTGTTAGTATAGAATTCCTGCGAAATCGACATCAATCGGGAGTAAACGGCTCCCTTCTTTAATGACCAGAGAAAGGCACAGGGAACCAAATTGCCAATTTCCCGCTGAAGATCCTTCCAGTTTTTCTCATATTGAGCGGGGGATATATCCTTAAAAAAAGTATTCCATGTAGAATCTATTATTAGGCTTTCTAAATTGGAAAAATTTCTTATCCCTCTTGATCCATAATAATCATAAAGCTCAGGATACAGCCCATAAATAATAACTTGATAGGCCGCATCATATTCTCCGCGTTGAAGCCTATCATTCAATGCTCTTTTTGTAACTATTTCAGATTCCGAGACAAATCCATACTGTTTCCAAGCCTTGGCAATTTGATTAGAAATCTCCGCAATATAACTTCCCTCAGAACCCATGGAGGCCAATATTTTAATCTCTGCAAATTTATTGTCGCGCTTCCATCTATTGGTCACGACATCCTTTGTCCAGCCGGCATTTTTCATTAGTGAATCTGCCATATCGGGGTCAAACTCATAAAACGGAATATCGCAATCATTGCAATTATATGCATAATTTGCCGGCATTGGACCATTGACTAAATAACCTTCCCCCTTAAACGTAGTACTGAGAAGAGCGCTTCTATCAATATAAAGCGATAAGGCCGCTCTTATGCGCTGATCAGATAGCAGACTTTTTTTCGTATTAAATACTATTTGTTCGACTTCCGGATTATAAAGTTGTATAGATTTGAAATCATCGTGTAAATTTGTCAATTTGGAAAATGGAATATATGGAATACATACTTCGTCACTACCAGGACCATTTTCAAGATATGGAGCAATATGAAGAAAGTCTTTTACTTCCCATTCGAGTGATGAATATACATTGCCCCTTTGAGAATCCATACGTTTAAATTCGTAGGTCCTGCCTGCCTTTACTCGATTTAGCGCCCACGGTCCGCTTCCCCAAGGTTTTTTCATATACTTATATTGAGGGGTGCCGGGCTGTGGCTCTAAAACAACGCCGCCCGAAAGAACTTCTTTGGGAACAATTGGAAAAGATAGAGCGCCATAATTTGAATTTGTATAGTCTGGATTGTATGTTATCTTAACCGTATCTCTTCCGAGAGCCTTCATCTCCTTAATTTGTCTCTTGAGCCTCTCGGAAAACTTTGTAGTTCTGAATTGCGAATTATTATTAATAAGGGCTCTATAATTTTGCACAACATCCTCGGCTGTAACTTTTACGGAGTCAGATGTCCGTTTTTTATCATCGCTAAATCGATAAAAATATGCATCAGGTCGGATTACGACCCAGCGAGAATCTCCACTTTTTGAGGGTGCTTCTTTGGCCAAAACAGGGAGGTATGGATCTCCATATTTTCTTGGTTGAAGAAGTTCAAAAAGAGGCCAGCAATATAATGAAATGAATCTTTCCCATTCCGGGTTATCTCCGGTTAACGGGTCAAATGCAATTGGCTCTTCAACCTCATAAATTTTCAAGGTCTGAGCATAACCGGTGCCCGCAATAAATCCAATTAAGACACAACAGTAAATAATAACAGATAATAATTTATTTAAATATCGCATTAATTTCATTAATTATTCCTCCACTAATTTCCTTTAATAATATCGATACCGGCCTTGCATAAAATGGCAAAATTTAATGACTTTATTATTGAAACAACCGATGGAAAATAATCATCAATGTTGTTCCACCCTTCAAATCCTTCTTGTCTAAAATCTGTCCGCTCGCTAATCGTCTTCGAAGTGAAATATTCCGAACAGATTGCAATATTAGCATTTTTAAGACTGATTTCTTGTTTGTCACGCAAATTTCCATAATAGATGGAAGCGCTATCGATTATTCCATTTTGCAAATACCAAAATCCAAGAGTTCTATTAACAATATTCATTTTTTCACGTTCGTCCGGTCTTGAAAATAAAACGGCCTGATTTTTCGAATCGCCAAGATAATCCCGCAGTTTTGTTCTTATGGATTTTGATAATTCGGATAATTCCGGAATTGGCGCAATAACCAATATCATATCATAAATTATCGAATAGTTGGATAAGGTATTGCATTTATTCCAATATTGCAGAGCTTTGTCTTTATCATTCGAACACCAAGCTATCCATCCTCTAAAGGGCAGAAGACTATCGGATTCCTGCATCCCACTTATTAAATCAGTCGCCCAACTGCAATCCTTAAGCTTCACGGCTACTTTCAATCCATTAATCAAATCCCGAGGGGGGATATTTTCCTGATTTCCGGATAAAGCGATTCCCCTCTTATAATCAATTTGGGCAAGTTTGTAATGGACTTGCGAAAGCAAAAAAGCAAGCCCCGGATCTCCCAAGAAAACCGGCGATAGTGGCATCAGATTGAGACGCCACATTGGCATTCCCGTAGAGTCATATTCCCTTAATAGCTGGCGAAGCTGAGGCTCTTTGGCGTCGTCATTCAAATAATTCAGAACCTTGCATCGAGCTATCAAAGGATTTAACGCAATCTTATCGATTTCTTTAGTCTCTCTTAATGGAAAACTCTCCTTTGATTCCCTATCATTTCGCATAATATTAAAGAATATTTCCAGGCTGTCATAATATGATAAGGGATTAAATGAAGCCCATGACAGGGTGGAATTCCCTTTTTTCTGTTGTGCGGCAATCTTAATAACCTTGGCAAGACCTTTTAGCATTGCCGGCGCCGAGTTAGCATTAGCTATTCGGCCAGCATAGACAATGGCCGAGTCATATTTACCCAATTCCGCAAAGGCCGAGGCCTTGAAATACTCGGCGCCCCAATGTATCTTTGATACATCATCAATTAGGCATTGTGAGGCATCCAGCATAACATAAGCCATGCATTGAGATATGATGGCATAAAAATCACCCATATTTTTGTGATTGTACGCCAAAGTATATAAATCCTTTGCTGTTGGGTTTGAATTGCGCTCCAAATTTCTTATCTGCAGGGCATGCAAAAGCTTGGGGTTTATATCTTGGGCTCCCCCCCATCCCACAATGACAAAAAGGGCCATGATAATCGGCAAAATTATTTGCATGATTACTCTATTTGCCATATTATTTTACTTTAATAATACCATTTTAATTACAGATTCATGATTCAACGCCGTAATCCTCGCAAAATACACACCCGAGGCGGTAGCATGGCCGGATTCATCATAACCATTCCAATCCATAGTATGGCTTCCAAAATCAAGATAACCATCATGTAGTATCTTAACCTTTTGCCCCAAAATATTATAAATATCCAACCTCACATTTCCGGGATTAGGCAAATCAAAGACAATGGATGTGTTTGGATTAAAAGGATTTGGATAATTCTGATAAAGGGCAAAACTGATCGGTCGAGTTGAGATTGCCGCATTGCAGGCCTCAATGACTTTCCCCTTATCGCCATAGAAGACAATAAATCTCTTCGGCGGCATCTGCAATGGATTAGGTATATCATACGACATTTGCCGACTCATATCAATATTCTTTTTAGCAATAACATCCCTTAGCATATAAACTCTTCCCTGTTGTATTTCGGAGGGAATTTGCCACTTAAATGAGAGATTGGCAGGTTCGCCCTTTGCTATATCCAAATGCCATTCTTGAACATCGGAATCGCTTCTTGCATCACAAATAAGCTGTCCGGCATGGTCATTGGCAACTGAGAACTTGGGGGCATCGCTAAAGAATATTATGGGATGCACGTCATAAATATCATTGCCATCGTTGGCATCAGCATTTAGACCAATCTTAATATTTCCAATTAATTGTTCATCGGCAATTAATTCAATCGGTAACCAGCGACTGGGCGATATACTGGAAGGGCTATTGCTCGGATGAGGATCAAACCATATTTTACAGCTATCATTAGAATTACATCTAATTGCATACCCCTTCCATGGATAAAGTAATTCTTCAAGGAGCATAGAAGTACCCCAACTGCGGCTACCCGGGCCGGCTCCGGTATTTTCCTTCTGACGATACAATGAATTCACTGTAGCATTCTCATCGATATTAAGTCTCAATGCGAAATGGAAAGGATTTCCGAATAAATTCCAGCCATTCTTGAGATATATTACAAATTCAGAATCAGTACGATATGTCATAATTGATGAACCCAAATGCAAGGTGTCAAGGATGTTATAATGCCTAAGCCAATAACCCTTCCCTGGGCGTATAGAATTGAGGGGATTTAGGGTATTCAAAACCATGAAAGTATCCACTATGGTAGTATCGTTGACAGGAAATTGAGGAATATATTCCACAAGACGCCATCTATCTTCATTGGTTGTCCCTGTGCTTGGCAAAGAATCAAAATCATACATGAATGATTGCACTGAAAGGCTCTCTTTTTCATTATACCAGCCGGGGAATGAAACAAGGTGCCAAAGGGTATCATTTATGCCTAATAACCGCTCTGCCGAAATCTGTCTTCCACCTTCGCTATCAGGGATACAACCCTTGACAGCAAAATATTCGACAGTATCGAAATTATTTTTTTTATCCCAAACAATAATTGACAACTCATAACCACGCCAATTCAAAATAGTATCATGCACGTCATTGTCCAATATATTCACCTTCACCGTCCATTTGTTCTCATTTTGACTATACTGATAATTTTCTATTGCCCTGCCTATATCATCAGGTGAGGAATCCACATCCCGCCATCTTGCCTGCACTTTACTCGTATCAATGCCTACTCCATTATCCACCGCCGTAAATTCCACTTTTCTCCCACACTCAGTTGCCGTAATAGCTGAAATTGTCGGTTCTGTTTTATCTGTACCTATGCCGTATAAATAAATCGTATCGGTGGTTGTTTTATTACAATCCGCATCATAATGAAATGGCGATTTATATCCTTTATGGCTTATTATTACTCTCGCAGAACATCCGGATGTATCAGCCGCATGCGGGGTGAATTTGATGGGAATGGCTATACTATCGCCTAAATTGATGGTGCTCTTGATAAATTGATCCACCACATAGGAAGAGCCGGTTTGGTCAATATACACACTATCAATGGGAAGAATATCGGTTCCTGTGTTCTGCAAGTGCAAGGATATGTCACTATCCGAGGAAATTTCGACTGAATCGAAATTAATTGTGTCTATTGCATTCAATATGCCGGCAATGCGTTTTACTTTAGCCAGAACAAAATCTTGGAACATTTCGTTAGAGTCTGAATAAATATGATAATTGACCGTCAATGTACAATTTATAAATCCATAATCTCTGGCAGTAATAGAAAAAGCAAATGGCTTAGTACCGGTCGCGGGTACCATAACATTTTGGGTTTCTAGGAAATCAGACGTTATGAAGTCAGAGCAATTACATTCTATTTTATCAATGATCAGCACTGCACCTTTTACATTTGTCAAAGTAACCATATCGCTGTGATAATCATTGCATAACTTTATTCGTATTGTATCACTACTTAATCCAGTGAGAGTCCATGAAGCACTGGTTCCGGTACCCGTTACCGGAAGTCCTTTACAATTTGACAAAGAATCAGCAAGTATCATTGTCACATCAGGAAAGGTGCCTTCTTGCTCAGGCGTAAATATTGCAAAGATTGTGGCAGTATCATTCGGATCAATGGTATAGGAACTTATAGAGTCTATTCCAAAATAAGAAGCAAAATTTCCCATATAATACGCGCTATCAAAATAATAGCGTACGGTTGATGCGTTGATGATATCCAAAGACCTTGTTACTTTAGTGTTTACAGGAACATCATTAAAGACAAGACTACTGGGACTAAATTCTGGGCAACCTGGACTGACACCCTTGGCTTTTAGTGTGATTTCAAGAGATTTTGTTGTAGTAAAATCAATGGGTCTATATTGTATAGTAAATTTCTGTGTCTTTGTACTACCGCATGTTGCTTTTTTAGTTCTCGCAATAAGATCAATTGATGTATTTGAGGACATTGTGTCATTAACTTTAGGGGATTCTATCTTAAAATTGGTACTATCCAATGGTGTAATACCGGTTATTATTCCATCGATATTCCCCGTCACATTTATTACCAGACTACTTTCTTTACCTGCCCTTGAATCCACACAATTTACATCTCCAAAATCCAAAATAGAGACGTTCGCCTTTAATTCAAGATATTTTACTTTCCCCGTAAGTGGTATCTTGATTGTATCTTGTATAGTATTACTTCCTTCACTTAACTTTAACGTGTCCGGCGTATCGGTGGTATCAGTTGGTGTCCACTTTACATAAAATGTATCGGTCACTCCCGACTTCAATTCTTTACCGCTTAAACCGGAATTAGTCTCCGACAGATAAATGGCTTTTGGGCCCGGATTGCTGACAGTGAATGGCAGAGAATCCTTGGTATTCAAAAAAACATCGCCAAAATCAGTGTCATTCATATTGAACTGAACTTGTGAATAATAGATGGTCAATTCTCCATCGGCTTCCATCCCCGTAGTATCTTTACATTTATATTTTAGCCAATCCAAAAAAGAATCATTTTTATATGCAGATTTTACAGCAACACTAAATTTATTTGGCTGACCACTTATTGGAGCAAGAGTAATATGACTTGTTGACTCAGATGTTTTTGTCCATGTTAATGGTGTGTCGGGGTCGGATGCTAATGAATTAAGATCAAGCGTGTCATAATTGCCGCTATCCCAAATTGTATTATATTTCGGATTTTCATATACCGGCTGCCCATTAGATACCGTAATTGTGATTGACTCAGTATCCGCAGTATCTGCCAATGAGTGCTCCAGAATACTATCTTTGACTATAAACTTCACAAGAAAACTGCCATTGGTTCCGGCTTTTGGCATATATTGAAAAGTCGCGTTGATGTCTGTAGCATCATTATAGCTTAATGTGCAATCTGTCAATTCCGTTTCATATTTAAAAGTGCAAGAATCTTCATCATCGTCTTTAGCCTTTAACTCAATCTTTATGACATGTCCCTCTGTACCACTTGCATTTCCACTTGGGCTAAGAGTAAGAATCGGCTTGCGATTGGTGTTTGCCACTATTATCTTGGCAGTTTCAGAATCCGCCCCTGAGGAATCATCTGATACCGTAAAAATGATATCATAATGTCCTGAATCTTCAAAGTCAGGATTAATCTTAAACTCCGCAGTTGTCTTGGTTTTGTATGTTATTGAGGCGTTGCTGTCCAAACCGGATTGACAGGTGAAACTCAGCGAGTCGCTATCAATATCTGTGGCTGAAATGGTAGTAGTTGAGGATGCATTTTCAGCAACCCAAAATGTGTCAGCAATAGAAACAAAGGCCGGCGCATCATTGACCGCCGTTATAAAGAAAGTGGCCGTATCTTCATCAGAAAGAGCGCCATCGGTTACAATAAATTTGTAGGTGGCAGTACCATAAAAATCGGCCGTGCCC
>JAGVEJ010000128.1 GCA_020058225.1 Candidatus Zixiibacteriota bacterium
AGATTGCGGACAAATGCTTGATTATACCGCACCATTCGGTACAGAGAATTCAGGAAGAGCAGATATTCTTGATTCATATATTGGTCGAGCTGATTGAAAGTGATTTTATTGGATGATTGATTTATTTCTAAAAAATTCAAGAAAAATAGCCTTCTATTCTTTGGTCGGCTATTTTTTCTCCACGACTTTTTCTCATTTTTTGGCGCAGTCATTTTTTGCCATAGCTCTGCTATTTTCGATCATTACATTTTTTGTAGAAAAGAAATCCCCCTCCCAAATTAAATTGAATTGGTTCTACATTTTTATTTTGCTGTTTGTTGGATGGTCAATAATATCAGCCATTGCCGGACCTACCCCCCTAAAATCGCTTCCCATTTTAAAGGAAGAATGGCTTTTCCTCATGATTCCTGTGGTTGCCTTTTTGGCGGATACCGATAGAAAAATAAAAACGCTCTTAAAAACGCTGGCCATATCGGCCATCATCATATCTTTATTTGGAATTCTGCAATATTTTATTGCGCCATTAATATATCATGGCGATAAATTGTCGCAAACTCCGACGGGTCATTTTCGTGTTTCGGGTGGTTTTTCCCATTATTTGACTTTTGGCAACTATTTTGCCATTTTGGCATCTTTGATAATCGGTATGGCTCCTTATCAAGAAAATCGTTCAACGAGGATTTTATTCTATTTGTCGTTTGCATTGACCGCATTGGCGACAATATTAACATATAGTAGTGGGCCTATCGGCGCTTTACTATTCGGAATGTTCCTATTTGCAATGTCGCTTGGGCGTATTAAAAGAATTGCGATTGTATCAGGTCTTGTGATATTCGCAATCATAATGATTATTTTTGCCCCCCTTGTCCTGGAAGAAATCAAACGCACGCTAATAATGGAAAAGACCGGCTCTTATGATGGCTCTCGTTTGGCAATTTGGCGAACCTCTGGACGCATGATTGAAAAACATCCCATTTTTGGGGTCGGCCAAGGGAATTATGATAATCTTTACATGCAATATGCCGATTCTTCCAATACAAAAAAATTCAGCCATGCCCATAATGATTTAATCAATATCGCCGCCTATGCTGGATTACCGGGGGCGGCGTTTTTTTTAGGTCTCTGGGTCATAATCATTTGGCAGATGTTTAAATTTATCACCCAAGACGGCGCACCACCTTTATTTCGCGGCGTGGCAATTGGGACTCTTTTGGGGTCGCTGGTATTTTTATTTACCTCACAATATGAGGCCACTTTTGCCGACGAGGAACCGCGTTTGTTTCTGATGGCTATTTGGGGGCTATTTTGGGCCTGTCAAACGGCTATTAAGGCGAATGCCAAAGTGGCCGAAAATATAGAAAAGGCTTGACATTTTTGGGCAACAAATTATAATAGGATGCTGTTTTTGAATTATGGCAAAGAAAGTAAAAAAAGCAGAGAAGGATCGGTTTGAATGGCCGTTTGGCCCCAAGAATTATTACCTGTTTGGGGCGGCCTTATTGGTCATTATAATCGGATATATAGCGCTGGCTTCCGGCTCTATAACTCTGGCGCCGATGCTTCTGGTTTTGGGCTACTGTATCCTGATTCCGGTGTCAATAATAATTGACGGAAGACGGAAAGTATCTCCTGCGGAAAATGTTTCGAGTGAGAGCTGAGTTTGTCCGCCTCAGGTGAAATGGATTTTCGGGCAGTTAGCTCAGCTGGCTAGAGCACCTGCCTTACACGCAGGGGGTCACTGGTTCAAATCCAGTACTGCCCAGTTATTTGACAAATAAATTTGTAAATCGAAACCCGCCAGCGGCGAATGATTTGACAATGCCTATTGGGGTTATTGTAGGTCAAAACCCCTTGCGGTTTCGACAATAACAGTCGGGGTTGTAGTTCAGTTTGGTTAGAACGTCTGCCTGTCACGCAGAAGGTCGCGAGTTCGAGTCTCGTCAACCCCGCCATAGATTCCGACCGGAATTTCCCCCTTGCACAGCAGATCAACAATCGCTTAGTTCTGAGTGAGCGTTCGCGGGGATCGTGGATGTTTCTTACTGCTCAGAGGTTAAAGCGGTTTGTGGCGAACAGCAGACTGGAGGGATAACACATGCCGATATCTCGGTCGCTTAGAGTTGCAGGCAGGGTTTTCGTCGCAATCCTGATGGGGGTATTTGTACTAAACTCCGTGGCGGTGGTGGTATTGAATTCTGATCGCCTGCCGTCTGCGGTAGGATCTCAGACCTGGTCTGAGGGTTTCCTCAGCCACACTGCTATGTGGACGATATCATTGATCCTGATACTAATTGTCTCCAAAGGGAAGCTGCGATCTTTCGGCTTTTGCCGAGGGAAAAATTACAAGACGGCGCAGATTATTATTCCGGGAACGGTCGCCGGAGTCGCACTGGCGGCCGTTTTGCATTTGTTTCCGGAAGGTTCTAACTCTTTCCATCTGGACTATTCTTTCGCCCAGACTGTCATCTTCGTTTGGCTCTACGCTAGTGTTAGCGAAGAATTACTTACCAGAGGGCTGATACAGAGTTTTCTGACTCCATTAGCTGATTACGGTTTTACTATCTTCGGCGTGAGAATTAGTCTTCCGGTTTTGATCGGCGCTCTTTTCTTTGGACTGATGCATGCCGCTTTGCTTACTACCGGCATGGCGTTGTTTTCCGTGATAAGTATTGTCGTATTTTCTTCAGTACTGGGTCTAATCGCCGGATACCACAGAGAGCAGACAGGGAGTCTGATTCCGGCGATAATAGTGCATGCTCTTGGCAACATTGGCGGATATTGTATGGGGATGTTCATCGCGTAAACATTGTGCCAGACTTAACAGCATTCGTGTAACACTCTTCGACCAAACGGCGCGGCGCAATGGAGTCCACCACATGGCTACTATTCTATTGCTTTCCATCGCTTTCCACCGATTCGAGTGTAGTGCAACCGCATCTGAAAATCGAACTCCACAACCCTGATTGCTCCATATCCGGGCATAGGCGTGCAATTATTTTCCCTGACTTCCGACGGTAAAGAGGTGGCTGAAGATATCAGCGGATCTCCGTATTATTATGATGCAGGTTGGACTGAATCAATTCTGACAATCCCGATGAGCCTCGGCGTTGCAATAGAGTTCAACAATAAATATGTCATTATTCCTGAATACCGTTTTCTTATAGCCGGCGGGGCCTCGACCGACTGGGCACCGGCTGGATATGCGCCGGCCGATGAAGGACCCAACAGTTCCATCTTCATGCTAAGTTTTGGCATGAAGCTTCAATAGTTCTTCATGCCGAGCGTGCCCCTCGCCGGTATTAATGCAAGCATGTATGTCGTCAAATTCTGATACCAACCGCCTTTCGATAGATTTCTCTCCTTTTCTGAATTGTTTCCTTTATGAGCTATTTCCGTTGTTCTAAGATTGAGATGTTTTATAATCGAGAACGCCGTCATTCAAGCCTGGGCTTTAAAAATCCAGTTGACTTCGAAAGGGCGGCTACCCTATCTTAACCACATGTCCACTTTTTCAGGGAAAGATCATATCACTCAAAACATGGAGATAAGTAATCTTTGCTAAACAAGGAGGTTTGAAGATCATGACACAGAGCAAGAGTATCGTTCTGCTATTACTCTCGGTATCGTTATTGGCGCTGGTCGGCTGCGGAACCCAGGTTCCCTCGGGACATCGCGCCGTTTTCTACAGCACTTTTGGAGGCGGCACGGAGTTCGGACGGATCTACGGCGAAGGCTTCACCTTCCACCTGCCGTGGAACAAGATGTTCTTATACCGCACTCAGATTCAGGAGAAGAAGGAAGATCTTACCGTTCTGTCGTCCGACGGCGCTTCGATCAATATGGAAGTCTCTATTCTCTACTACCCGGAATCGGCAAAGCTTGATTCGCTTCAGGTTACGGTGGGAGAAGGCTACTACTCGGATATCGTAGCACCCAATATTAGAGGTATCGCCAGGGCTGTAGCCGGTCGCTACAAGCCCGAGGAAATCTATTCCACGAAGCGCGAACAGATGGCCAGAGAGATTATTGACGAACTGACGGCGTCAGTGGCCGAAAAGTGGATTGTCATCGAAAATGTACTGATTCGCAACGTGCAGATACCGACCAAGATTTCCGATGCAATCAACTTCAAGCTGACCGCCGATCAGGAAACTCAGCGGATGCAGTTTACCATCGAGAAGGAACGACTCGAGGCTGACCGCAAGCGGATCGAAGCTCAGGGTATTGCCGACTTTCAGAAAATTGTCTCAGCCGGGCTGACATCGTCGTATCTGAAGTGGAAGGGGATCGAGGCCACCGAGCATCTGGCGACGTCGACCAACTCGAAGATCATAATGGTCGGCAACTCGTCTAATTCCATGCCGGTGATTCTGAGCGCCGACAACTGAGCGCACTGATCGCAAATGGCGCATATCGATTTCTCGAGTCTGCCGGACCATATTCGCAATGAAGTCATGCCTTACTTGAAGAACGGTCGTTTCGTAGTCCTTTCTAACATGGGGCATATGGATGTGATCAAACTTCAGCAAGAGGCCTTCGAACAGATGGTCGGCACGTTTTATCTGGAGGGTGCCGTGGACACATCGAAATATGTACACCACATCATCGATTTCACCCCGGCAGAAACATATCCGAATTACGCCAAGCAACTGTTTCCAAAGAAATAGCGATTCCACCTAAGCGATTGCGAACGACGGCCTTACCAATTTTATCGGATCATCTTCCAACGACTTCCGTCGATTCGGACATAGTGCAACCTGATTGGGCAGTCGAACATGGCAAAAGTCTGGGGAGAGTGAGGTCGGGGCAGCTTAATATTATAAGATATTGTTGAACATTCACATACGTTCATTTGGACTATTCAATACATAGAACTTGACTTTTAATCGTATTTAAATTACCGTTCCGGTGATTTTGATAAGCCTTTTTGGAAAAATCCTCTATGATGGAGGGATGAAAGTGCTATTTACCAAAGTTCATAAGCGAACTTTTTTTTATATTTTGGCTCTATCTTCTTTACTATTGGCAATTTATCCTGCTCAGCCCATCCGGGCTGTGGGCGAATCTGCCTTCGACAAAGTCATTGATCCGGAGAAATATACCGTCGGCCCCGGTGACCGCTTCAAGATTGATTTCTGGGATGGCTCTACCCCTACTATCGATGTAACTGTCACGCCCGAAGGATTTTTGCTGTTGACCTCTATTGGTCAGGTCGATGTAGCCAATTTAAATCTTGATCAAGCGCGCAAAAGAATAGAGTCCGTCATAGCCAAATTATATCCTGATGGTCAATTTTCCATCACATTAATAGGCGCTCGTTCCACCAAGATTTTAATCTCCGGCGGCGTTAAAATCCCGGGTCTTTATGAAATGCTGGCCTCACAACGTGTTTCCGAAATGATAATCAAAGCCGGGGGATTTATCGATGGCAGTTCCAGCCGCAATATTTCTTTTGCCGGCGTAAATAGCTTCTACCGAGTGGATTTATTAAGGTATGAACGATTGGGTGATCTTGACGCCAACCCCTATCTCTACTGCGGGCTAAAAATCGATGTCCCGATAATTAATGATTCTTCAACCTTTGTGCAGATATCCGGCGAGGTTAACAGTCCGGGCGGATTTGAATTTTGCGAGGGAGATAACCTTGGGACTCTTACCAAGCTTGCCAAAGGTCTAACCGGCAAGCAAAGCGATTCTGCAGTTGTTTTCAGGGAAAAACAAAAAATGGGTGTCGGTGTTGATGACTCTGCCTTTGCCGTCAAACCAGGTGACAAAATAATCATTGAGAGAAAACCTTTCGATTTAATTGAAGGGTTTTTTTCCATTATGGGCGAGGTTTCCATGCCGGGCAGATATCCTCATGAAAAGGGGACAAGCCTTGCCATAGCGCTGGAAAAGGCGGGCGGACTTACGGATAAAGGGGATATTTATTCCCTCATTATTTTTCGTAAACCTGAGTACAGCCGTGAATCAGAAACTGCCAAAGCGCTCAAGGCGGCCAATGTGAATAACATGACTTTTATGAAAGATGCCGAGCCGCTTTCATTGAGGGTCGATAAATATTATCCCGAAAATTTGGACAAAATACCAATTTTTGCCGGCGATTCCATCTATATTCCTTTTCTAACCGGTTCCGTCGGTGTCTATGGGATGGTCAGTCAGCCGGGGATGATAAGCACAACTTCTTCAAAGATGAAATTGTCCGAAGTAATTTCAAAAGCCGGCGGCTTCTCTAAGGGCGCCGACAAGGGCGCCATTGATGTTTTCAGGAAATCTTCCGGTCTAAAAATAACCGGCGGGAAAAATATTAACATTTACGATGGGGATATTGTTATTGTGCCTAAAAATCCTCCCCAGAAGAAAACATTTTGGGATAGAATGCAGGACATTGCCACTGTGGTTGCGGCGGGGGGGGTTGTTTATCTTGTAGCGGAGGATTTATCTGAATAAGAATATGAATGAAAAGGAATTCAATCTCTGGAGACTGCTTGAGGTAATTGCCCTCAGGATTAAATTTATTGTCATTTTTGTACTATCGGTGGCGCTTTTATCAGTAGTTGTTTCACTCCTTCTTCCAAGATGGTATGAGGCATCAGTCCTCATCCTCCCTCCAAAAGATGAAGGAATGCGGTTCAGCGCCGGCGGTGCCGAAGACATGGTTTCCATCACTGCCGGATTGGTGCTTCCCACCAGAGTTACGCCATCCGATGTTTATGCGCGGATTCTTAAAAGCCGTTCCATGACAGAGAGAGTCATTACAGCCAATAAATTGGATGAATATTACAAACAAGCCTCTCCCGCAGATTTGCTCCTAATTATGGAAGAGCAGTCGCTATTTCGAGTAACCGATGAGGGGCTTTTAGAAATTATATATACCGATAAAAACCCCAAAATGGCGGCGGCAATTGCCAATTCTTTTGCCGAAGAACTCAATATTATGAGCCGCGAGATATCCACGTCCCGCGCCAAAACTACTCGGGAATTCATTGGCAATCGACTTGGCGAAGTAGCCCATGAATTGGACTCTGCCCGCACTGCCTTGAATGAATTTCAAACCAAATATAAGGCGATAGATTTGGACAGGCAAACCCAATTGGCTATCGAATCGGCGGTTAGTTTAAAAGTCATTCTGGCACAAAATGAAATCGACCTCAATATAAAAGAGAAGTCCCTATCGCCGACTCATCCCGATGTAATTACTCTAAAAAGAAAAGTGGATGAAATTAAATCGCAAATTAGGATGTTGGAAGAAGGAAGCGAAAATGGTTCCTATTTGAGTCTCGCAGTGGCAGATGTTCCTGTTTTAAAAAGCCGTCTGGCCGAACTTACGGGAAAAGTCAAAGTTTCAGAAACCCTTTTTGAGATACTCTCCGAACAATATGAACAGGCCAGAATTCAGGAAAAAATGGATACTCCCTCAATCTCAATTTTGGACCGTGCTTATCCCCCTGAATTGCCGGTTAAACCGCAGAAAACCATAATTGTTCTCGTATCAACTGGAGTATCAATAATATTGGCAATTTTTCTGGCGCTACTTATGGAATATTTCGATAACCTTGGAAAAAATTCACCCGAAGATTACAATCGGGCCCGAATATTTATTAATGCATTGTTTGGATGGGTACCAGGTATAAAGAAAATAAAAGGATAAATCAAACCGTCATTTCTGCTAAATCTGAGGAATATATGTCAAATTCGGTAATTGATAAGTCATCGGCCATTGGCAAGGGAACCAGTCACGGCAATTTTTGCTTTTTTGGCAAGGACACCGTTATTGGTAAGGGTTGTCTTATCGGAAACAATGTTGTCATTCATAATGGTTCAATAATAGGGGACAATGTTCGTATCGATGATGGCGCCATAGTCGGAAAACTACCCATGAAGGCGGCCAACTCGGCCGTTACCAAAGAACAGGAGCTACCTTCCGCAAAGGTCGGTTCAGATTGCATTATTGGCACGCATGTTGTAATTTATCGTGGATGCGAGATTGGCAAAAAAGTCCTGATAGCCGACCTTTCGACGATCAGAGAAAATGTTTCCATTGGTGATTTTACCATAGTTGGACGTGGGGTCGCTGTCGAAAATTTCTGCAAAATTGGACGATACTGTAAGCTTGAAACAAATGTCTATATCACCGCATATTCCGAACTGGAAGACCGCGTTTTTGTAGCTCCCTGTGTGGCAACATCAAATGACAATTATATAGGACGAACTGAAGAGAGATTCAAACATTTCAAGGGCGTAATTGTAAAAAAAGGTGGGAGAATCGGAGTTAACGCCACTATTCTCCCGGGAAAAACAGTCGGCGCCGATGGTTTAATAGCGGCCGGAGCGGTCTTAACCGAAGACTGCCCTGACAAAAAGATAATGGTTGGAGTGCCGGCCAAGGTATTTCGCGATGTCCCCAAAGAACAGCTTCTTGAAAACCAAGGCTGGAAAGAGTGAAGGAGAAACAATGGCTGTACCTCTTATAGATTTACACAGGCAATATGCCGCCATAAAGGATAAACTTGATAAAGCTGTTATCAATGTCTTGGAGCATGGCCAGTTTATACTTGGTCCGGAGGTTGCCCAACTTGAATCGAAAATTGCCGCCCTGTGTGGCGTCAGGTTTGGAGTCGGGGTTGCTTCGGGAACAGACGCTCTTCTTTTGGCGCTTCGCGCGGCGGGAATAGAACCCTGCGATGAAGTAATTACGCCGGATTTTTCTTTTTTCGCTACGGCGGGTGTAGTCTCCCGTCTAAAAGCTAAGCCGGTTCTGGTGGATATTGAGGGAGATACCTATAATATCGATCCATCACTAATTGAAAAGGCAATTACTTCCAAAACCAAGGCAATTATGCCCGTGCATCTTTTTGGCCAGCTTGCCGACATGGACTCCATTATGCAATTAGCCAAAAAGCATAATCTAATTGTCATTGAAGATGCCGCTCAAGCCATTGGAGCTTCTTATAAGGGACATCAGGCAGGATCCATCGGGCATTATGGCTGTTTTTCATTTTTCCCAACCAAGAATCTTGGTGGGGCCGGCGATGGCGGTATGATTGTCTTGAATGATATTGATGGATATGAATTCCTAAAAATTCTAAGAGTGCATGGCTCGAGTCCAAAGTATTATAACAGGGTAATAGGATATAATTCCCGTCTTGCCACCATCCAAGCGGCAGTGCTTTTGGTTAAACTCGAATATCTCTCCGGCTGGACCGAAAAACGGCGAGAACATGCCAAAATTTATGATGCGGCTTTAATGGGCGCTCAAATCAAGATTCCGGTGGTTAAGGATTATTCTTATCATATTTACAATCAGTACACCATAGCAGTCAAAAATCGCTATGAATTAATGCGGGTGATGAAAGAAAAGAAAATCGGCCATGAAATTTATTACCCGATTCCATTCCATAAGCAAGATTGTTTCAATGACCTTGGTTATAAAAATGGCGACTTCCCGATCACCGAAAAAGCCTCAAATGAAGTAGTCTCTCTGCCTATTTATCCGGAGCTTACTCAAGAAGAGCAAGAAAAAGTTATTGAAGTGGTAAAATCGGTTTCAATGTGATTTATGGGGACTGACCCGATTTCCAAAATAACATGGACAAAAAAAGGCACACTATAATATCGCTCGTGGGCGCCCGCCCTCAATTTATAAAATTGGCTCCGCTGGCCAAGATTTTGAATGAAAAATTCAGACACCTCATAGTGCATTCAGGACAGCATTATGACCGAATGATGTCCAATATATTTTTTGACCAACTCAACATCCCTAAGGCCGATTATAATCTTCTGGTTGGTTCCGGCAATCATTCTGAAATGACCGGCAAAATAATGATGCGGTTCGAAAATTTGTTGGCTAAACTCCAGCCGGAGATGGTGTTGGTTTATGGCGATACCAATAGTACCTTAGCCGCGGCTTTGGCGGCAGTTAAATTAAATATTCCCGTTGGTCATATTGAGGCGGGATTACGCTCCTACCGACGGGATATGCCGGAGGAAATCAACCGCCTGTTGACAGACCAAATATCTTCTCTTCTTTTTTGCCCGACACCACAATCCATAAAAAATCTAAAAAAAGAGGGAATCAAAAACGGCATAATTCATTCCGGCGACTTAATGCACGAACTAATCAATTCTTATAAACATAAAATCTCTGCCAATAGAATTATCCTAAAAAAATTTGGCGTTGCACCCAAAAAATTTATCCTTCTGACACTTCACAGAGCCGCCAATGTTGATGACAGAAATATTCTTGGTTCCTTGGTGGATATAATATGTGCGATAAAGAAACCGATAATTTTCCCCATTCATCCTCGCACCGCAAAAAATCTTCGAAAATTCGGATTAAAAAAGAAAATTGATATTTCGAAAAATATCTTCTTAACAGAACCCCTTTCTTATCTTGATAATCTCTCACTGATATATAACGCCTATGCCGTCATGACTGATTCCGGCGGCATGCAAAAGGAATCCGTTTTTCTCGGGACCCCCTGTCTTACTTTGCGGGACGAAACGGAATGGACCGAAACATTAAAACTGGGAAATCATCTGGTCGGACTTTCATCCAGAAAAATATCAAGACTATTAGCAGACCTTCCTACCTGCAAGAATAAGGCGCCATATCTGATTTCAAACGGAAAACCCTCCGAAATTATTGCAACTGCTCTTTCCAAATTCCTTGAGGATTCCTGATTTGGCGCCCGCGGGCAAAATTCGCCAGGCAATTCTTGGCGTTTCCGGTATTGCTTTGTTCTCCAAAATATTTGGTTTTATGCGGGAAATGGTCATTGCGGAGCGGTTTGGCACATCTCATGAATATGATGTTCTTCTGATTGCCATTACGGTGCCGATTTTCTTTAATTTGGTCGTAGCCAATGCCACCATTTTTTTGGCGGTGCCATTTTTATCGCGACAGATGACTGGAAATGGCGGCGATCGAGGATGGCGCAGTTTCTGGGAAATTGGAAACTCCCTCTGCATTATTGTCGCCCTTATTGTTGTTGGAATTGTTCTAGCGGCTCCGGTATTGGTAAGAGTTGTTGGTCCCAATTTGGCAGGAGCGGAATTGACCGATGGTATATTTTATTGCCGGGCCATTGCCGCGGTGGTATTCCTGACATTTCTTGAATCATATTTCCGCTCCGCCCTGAATGTAAAAAAGGAATTTGTCTATCCGGCGGCCGGGACAATTATCCTCAATATTATTGCCATCGCGGCCATTTATCTTTTCTCGGGGAAAATATCGGTGATGGCTATTATTCTTGGCCTTTTGGCTGGGGCTTTTTGCCAGGCACTGTTTCAATTTGCCCGCCTGACTGGCTTTGGAGTGATAGAAGATTTCCATCTCCGTTTTTGGGGAAGAGATACAAAAAGCCTGTATGCGGTTGGGGCAATGATTATCATTGTTGAGTTTCTTTCCCGTACCTATTTTATGATAGACCGTTATTTTGCTGGCGGATTGCAGATTGGCGTTGTCTCGGCCTTAAATTACAGCAGTCTTCTGGTGATGCTTCCGGTGAACGTTGCGGGGATGGCTATAGCGGCAGTTGCTTTTCCTTACTTAAGCGATCGTGCCGCCGATAGTAAATCGGGCGGGATATCTGATCTGCTCGGTTCCACTATCCACCTTTCTCTGGTGGTCGGTGTGCCCTGCGGCCTGTTCTATCTGGTTTTTGCCCAGGAGCTAACCGCGGCCGTTTTTCTTCGAGGCGCTTTTAACCTCGAATCGTTAGAGATGACTTCGCGGATTTTGATTTTTTTGGTCCCGCATTTGATATCTCTTTTCCTATATAGCATATTTATTCAGGCCTGCTATGCATCGGGCCGGCAAAAATTTATCCTTGGGATTGCCGTGGCGGCGATAATTATTAAAATTCTCCTGACCGGCCTTTTAAAGAATCTTCTTGGTTATATCGGCATTGCCCTAGCGACATCGATTGTTGAAGTATTGATCCTGATTATGATAAGTGTAGTGTTAATTCGTGATGGCAATATGAGCGGGATGTCTAGATATGGAATCACCATCCTTAAAATTGCGGCCGCTTCAGTTCCCATGATTCCCGTTGCCATGTTCATTCGAACCATGCCTGATTTTGGACCAGGCCTTTCTCTTTTATCAAAATTCCGGGTGGTGCCCGCCTTTTTTATTTCTCTGGCCGGTTTTATCGCCATTGGATATCTGGTTAAAATCGAGGAGGTGCGACGCATGGTTAATAAAGTTCGGGGGGCGATGGTATGATGTATATGAAAGGCGAGAAAGTTTTGAGGCGGGTATGAATATCGGGGAGGCAATACGGGACTATCAATGATCTTTATTTTTCTTATGATCCCGTTTGCGGTATCAAAGGAGAGCGGGTGGGAAGTAATGGCAGTGGCTTATCTGGCCATTCCTTTTGCCCTAATTCTCCTTTCGGCGCCCCGCCTGAGCTTCTATCTTTTGATACTTGTGAATTATATTTATGCTCCCATTATTTTAACGGGGTTAGCGGTTCATCCGGGGGACATCTGCAGTGTCGTTTTTATCGGTTCGGTAGCGATCTCATGGCTTTTGCGGGGCAATCCTCTGATCGACCACACCAGACTTGATTTTCCTTTCTGGGCGCTTATTGCCGCCACGATCATTTCCGGTATTTTTGCCCATAAACCGGAACTGAGCCTTGTTCCTGTTATCAGGATAATATTGATTTATTTGGCGTATCGGGCTTTCTATTCCTTCGCCGAAAGCTATGGTGCCAGCCGTATGACCGTCTTCTATGTCTATGCCCTGACCCTGTTTTCTCTGTTTAATTTCATTATGTTTTTGACTCTGGGGGGGACATATCGGGTTTTCGGTGTCGCCGGTATTGCCTTTGAGACGCTATCCATGATTGGAGTGCCACTCACCCTGGTTTGTGCCATCTGGTCGGAAACAAAAAAGAAACGGATTTTTTTCTGCGCTCTTTTGTCCTTCAATGTCCTGGCAGCAATTTCAACCATGTCCCGGGGACTTCTTCTAACCATCGCCCTTTCAAGCACAATATTTCTATGGGTTTCTTATAGAAAGGCGGGACGCATGGGATTGGAGGCGCCTCGAAAGTATATAAGAGCGTTTCTTTTTTTTCTTGCCCCTCTGGCCATAATAAGCATTGTCGCCTGGGGGATATTTGTCCCGGTGGCGGAGAGATTCCAGGAAATATCACTTGACCGACCAATGGGCACTATACTCCTTCGCTTATCGCTCTGGAGGGCCGCTATTGATGGATTTTTGACCTCACCCTTTACCGGGATTGGGATTGGAAATTTCCGAATGATTGACTCTTTGCTGCCATATCTCAAATTTGATCCGGTCAGATACTATATTACCGGGATGACTTCTCATAATGTCTTTCTGCAATATCTTTGTGAGACCGGAATTATCGGCGCCGCCGCGTTTCTCTGGCTGGCTTACCGGGCTTTCTCCTCGGCGGTCAAAATCATGCGGCAGACTGTATCAGCCGATGAACTGGTGCCGTCAATGGCCGCCTTTGTCGGCGCCCTGGTCATATTTATTACAGCCTTCTATATGAGAGCCTGGACATGGGGACAGGAAGGTTTTGTCTTTGCCTTTACATTGAGCCTTGTAGCCCGGCAGTACCATACAGTGATCTGAGGGATGTCGGAAGGGCGTGGATAATGCATAAAATTGTCATACTCGGTTATGCTGGCTCGGCGCATATCCGCCGTTGGGTGTTGGGATTAGCATCTTTAGGCTATGACATTCATTTGATATCATGCGGCGGCATTCCAATCAATGGAATTGAAACAACAATATTGGGGGAAAAAAGCGGAGCGTGGAATTACATTAAATATACGGCAAGGGCTCGTTCCAAAATATTGGCCACTAAACCTGATCTCATTCACTCTTTTCAGGCAACCGGATATGCCATCTGGGGGGCGGCAAAATATAATTGTCCCAAGTTATTGACACCTCTTGGTTCAGATATACTTATTTCACCCAATCGGACAATTTTGCACAAATTACTGATTTATAGATATTTGAAACAATATGACCATTTCACCACCGCAAGCCGGCATTTAAAAGATGCCCTCAATTCCTTTTGTCCGTTCTCTGGAGATAGAACGACTGTTATTCCCTTTGGAGTCAGATTATCTGATAAAACAAAAAAACATGAAAGTAAAATCCCCATTCGCATTATCTTCGCAAAATCATTACAGCCAGTTTATGCTCCCCAAATTCTATTGGAAGCAATCTCCATTGCGACTAAAAAAAATTTCAAATTGACTTTGGATATGTATGGCGAAGGAGAATTAAGAGATAATCTCCAAGAACTGGCCGTAAAATTAAATATCTCCGATATCGTATCATTCAAAGGATGGATAAATAACGAAATACTATATGATTTATATCCCAATTATGACATAATGATCATGCCCTCATTATCCGAGTCATTTGGTGTGGCGGCGCTGGAAGCCTCATCGGCAGGACTACCCGTTATAGCCAGCAATATTGGAGGTGTGCCGGAGGTAGTGAAAGACGGGGTGACCGGAATTCTGGTAGAGCCCGGCGACCCGGAAAAGCTGGCGGAGGCCATTCTTAAGCTCGCCTCCGATGTCGAATTAAGAAAAAAAATGGGAAATGCCGGACGAGAGTTTGTGGCTCAAAATTATCGCTGGGAAAATTGCCTGAAGCAAATGATAGAGCTATACGAACAATTGATTTCAGGAAAACAAAAAAATTGAAAGTCCCCTTTTTCAGATTAAGATTGACACAAACCGAAGAGCGGGAAGTCCGCAAGGTTCTTCGTTCGGGATGGATTACCAGTGGCCCGGCGGCTGGAGAATTTGAAAAAAAAATCAAGGAAATTACCGGAGCCAAATATGCCATTGCAGTCTCATCATGCACCGCAGGATTGCATCTGACCTTGGAAGCGTCGGGCATTAGGAATGGTGATGAAGTTATCACCACCCCGTTCACCATGGCCGCTACCATTGAGGCCATATTATATTGCGGAGCCATACCGGTATTTGCCGATATTAACCCAGCCACGCTAAATATCGACCCAACCCAAATTAGAAAAAAAATAACTAAGAAAACAAAGGCAATTTTGACGGTGGATATGGCTGGATGGCCCTGCGATTATGATCAAGTCAGGCTTCTGGCAAAAAATAATAAGCTGATTTTGATAGAAGATGCCGCTCACTCATTGGGTGGATATTATAAGAATAAACCGATCGGGTCTATTGCCGATGCCACCGTCTTTTCTTTTTACTCCACCAAAAATGTGACAACCGGCGAGGGTGGCATGGTGACCACCAATCAGAAAAATTTAGCAGATAGAATTCGCCATCTTTCTCTGCATGGGATGACATCGTCAGGTTGGAGAAGATATTTCGGCGGAGGATGGAAATATGATATTACCGCGCTTGGGTATAAATATAATCTGTCCGACCTCGCCGCTGGGCTCGGTCTAGGTCAATTGGCGCGGTTTTCTGAATTGCAGGATAAGCGGCAAAGAATCGCCGAAAGATATTTCTCAAACCTGATTGATTATGGTGGTTATATCGAACCGCCTTATCAGGACAACATATCCCGCCATGCATGGCATCTATTCATAATTAAGCTTAATTCCAAAAAATGGAAAATAGGGCGTAATCAGTTAATTATCGAGCTTGAAAAGAATGGAGTCGGATGCGGGGTGCATTTTATCCCAGTATATAGATTTTCCTATTTCAAAAAACTCCTAAGAATTTCGGCCAAAAATTTCCCACATTCAGAAAATAGTTATAACACAATAATATCTCTTCCATTTTATCCAGACCTGAAATATTCCGAAGTCGATTATGTCTGCGAAATGCTAATCAAACTAATCGGCAAATATCGAAGATAATCTTCTGGGGAATCTACTTGGAGGATTTATTGGTTTGCTCTTTGGCAAACGGCGAATTGCGCAACTCAGGCGGAAATTCAATTCTGGGGCGGGCTATGCCAAGATAGCGCTGATGCCACCGCCATTTCTTTTTCTCCGCCTTGATGAATTTATTCAATTCCTTTTCATACTGATAAAGAACCGCATCATACTTCTCAATTTTTTGTAGGAGATTTTCGATATTTTCCCGTCTCTCAAGAGCAGTGCGGAAAATATTATAATCCTTAAAATTGAAAATAGATTGCACAATCGGCTCAAAAAAAACCATGGTCTGGGCGCCGATATAATTTAACGGCTTGACGGATTCCAGAAAAAGAATCGCCGGAACGCCCATTCTCCATTGAACTACTTTGACCGCGACCTTTTCGAGTAAGGCATCTTCCTCTTCCGGGATGGGAGGCTTCTTATCATCAGGAAGTTCCGTTGAGCCCTTGAAAAAAGACATGAGATCAAATCCCCTTGTCATCCGGCCTTAATTGGGCCATTTTTCTTTTAACAAAGGCAATAACCTCATCCCGATTGTTCCAGAATCTTATATAAATCCCGCGGAAATTTTCCAGCCTAGTCGGCCTGATAAATGGCGATAGTAAAACTCCATTTTTGTCGGGGTAATATGAACGATATTGTGACCATTTTTTATGAAGCGTCTGCATTGTCGTCTTTACAATTATTTCTTCTTCGGTGAATTTATATCTGGTAGGAAAGTAAAAAGACGAAAGCGAACCATAAAGTATAATAAACCCCAAAATAGAAAACCAAACCGAAAAAGTCATCATGTAAACCAGAAAAACCAGAATAACAATAAAAATGGATACCAGAATTGTTATATATTTATTCTTTTTAGCGGGATGACTTATCCATTCAAAAGTCTCTCCATTTGATATTACAATATCACCGGGCGAACTCGGTTCGCCGCTGTTCTTATCAAGGTTAAATGATGTTTGTTCCGGTTCGTTTTCTTTCATTGCCGCACTGTTATTCTTTATCAGTAGGGAGCGCCCGATACCGTTCTTTTCTTACTTCTTCCATTTTATCCAGAAGCTCCCCGGGTTTGATTATCTTTTTGTCTATGAGAAGCCTTACCAGCGATTCCTGCGCCAAATTATTGGAAAGCGCCAACTCCTCATAGCTTATTAATCGTTCTTTGCCGTCAATTACCATTTTCAGAGCGAATTTTTTTTCTCCATCCATGTATTTTCTCCTGCCGGAGTTGATAAGATTATTTTATGACTTGCCGAATGTCGGAATCCTCAATGGTAAAAATCGGCATGACGCTATTTTCGCGGTTTTGGTCAAATAATATTGGTCCAGCCATTCCATTAAAATTCGATATATTCGAAAGATAGGTCGCAATGTCTTGGCGGGAATAATGGTCAGCCTTAAGAGCCTGGCAGATCAGGGATACAGCATCATACCCCAAAGCCTCCAAATAAGCGGGGTCACGTTTAAATTTCTTATTGAATTCAGAGACAAATTTTCTATAGGACGTTCCGATCTCAGCGGTCATACGAGATGATGCAAAATAGCAGGTTTTTGTTACCTCTTTGCCAAGGCTTTGAATACTCTTGTCACCCCAACCCTCGCCGCCAAGATATGTGGTTTTAAGATTGTAAAAGCTGATTTGGGGGAGAAGTTGCTGAAGTTGCGCCGGGTCGGCAGGAATAAACAGACATTCCAGCGCCACAGGGACCTCTCTTGGCTCGACAGTATCGCCTACATCACTTAGGAACACAGTTGAATCGGAAATCTTGCCCATCAAGATCGATTTCACATCCATAATGAGAGGGCCAAAATCTGTTTCGCGCGGGCGGAAAAATTCCGTAGCAATCACTTTACCCCCA
>JAGVEJ010000035.1 GCA_020058225.1 Candidatus Zixiibacteriota bacterium
AAAAAGACAACCACTCAAGTTCGCCTTTTGGCCAATCTTTGCAACCAAAAAATTTGTCAGCCTTATCATTCTGTTCAGAATCAGAATAAGTCTCCAAATTTCTTTTCAAATCAGAGATGGAGAAATTTATTATGATATCTAAACTTGGAATGGCTGCCAATTTTTCTAATACTGAAAAATGGATTCCCAGATCATTAGGATCAATAAAGGCCACCGAAATGCAGTTATCTCTTTCAGATTTTGAGAGAATCTTATCAATATCGTCGTTCCCATCAAGATTTAAGGTCTCAACTTTCGATGTTACTTTTTTGGCATCCAAAATTTCTGTGCATCTTTGACTAAGGATATCAAGGGTTTTAGGCATGGCATCCACAAAAATATAATGCGTAAAAGGATTGGCAAGTTCAAGGGCTATCAGAGAAGAACCATCCCTGATTTCTCCGCTTTCTCTATCAGCGCATAATCCAGGACCAGAGAAAAGATCGATATATATTCGATTAGCAAATTTCTTCTTCATTGCCTTGCTAAAAATATCAAGATAATATTTTAGATAGTCCAGCTTCTTAAATGTCCCCCGATGGCAGCATCTCAATGGAAGGCCATCGGGCGAAGCAATCTCATTACAGAGGTAATCTTTCTTCTTTTTATCTTTTGTCCTGCAATTTATGCAACTTTTGTTTCCCATATTAATCTTAATAATACTTTAAAATGCTGTTATTGTTATATAATAAGCTGTTAAATATTATTTTCACATCACATTAAAGTATGAATTTTTCTGAGAATTCATCTGACCCCAGCCTTGATTCTAACATATTTTTTATTATAATCCCCCCCATGGATTTGAATGATTTGAAAACAAAACTCCGGCAAATGGCTTTCTCCAAAGGGGCGGGGGTTTTTGGCGTTTGTCGAATCGACGATTTACGGGAAACTTTTCACCCCGAAATCAAGAAAATTTCTGAAAAATTAAAAACTGCCATCTCTATTGGAGTGCCGCTGGCGAGCCCGGTTTTACGGACTTTGGTTGATAGACCCAATATGATCTATAAGGCACACTATCGCCAAGTGAATGCCATTCTCGATGATACTTCTTTTGCCATCGCCTCGGAAATTGAGCGAAATGGGCAAAAGGCTATGCCTCTACCGGCATCGATGGTGCTGAAAAGATTCCCCATGGTTGGGCATTTGTCACATAGAGTAATCGCTCATGAGGCAGGGCTTGGATGGTGGGGGCGAAATAATCTTCTTGTCAGCAAAGATTACGGTTCACAGGTTAGATTGGTAACTATTCTAACGAATGCTCAATTTGAAACCGATATGCCAATAGAGGAAGATTGCGGCGATTGTTTTGCCTGCCTTTCTGCCTGTCCGGTCAATGCCATATCAGAAAATAAAGAAGAATTTAATCTAAAGGCATGCTCGGAGCAGGTCCAAAAATTTGCTCAAGAAAATAATTATGGAATGTATATCTGCGGGTTATGTTTGAAACCATGTAGAGGGAAAATATATTAAGTAATTCATATTTAATGAGCCTTAGGTTCATTAATGCAAATAGACATAAGTAAAGCATGGTCACAATAGAATCGCCACCCACGCTGGGGCGTGGATTGAAACGAATATGGGAAGAATAAAGAAACCATTACCGGGAAAATTGATACTCTCGGCCATATATTCATCGCCGGAAGCGCTTCGTTCGGCTATCATTAAGTTTGAGAAGAAATTTGGCCATGTGGAACTTGAGACGGAAGCGCTTGATTTCGCTCATACTGATTATTACAAAGAAGAAATGGGCGAAAATCTCAAGCGGAAATTTTTCGCATTTGAGAAAATGGTCAAACGGGATCAGCTGTCTGAAATTAAACATTTTTCTAACAATCTTGAAGCCAAATATGGCGATAATATCAAGGACTTCATATTTCGCACCGTTAATCTTGATCCCGGAATAATGACTTTGGCCAATTTGACTCTGGCCTCAACCAAGGATTATGCACATCGGATTTATCTTCGCGACGGAATTTATGGCGAAATAACGCTCCTGTATGAAAAGGGGCAGTTTAAACCATTGCCCTGGACTTATCCCGACTATCAGGATTCCAAAATTCTTGAGTTTCTGACTAAGGTACGTGAGTCCATGAAAAAAATGGAATTTGAGTAGATATACTTAATTAAACAGACATGTCACTTCTCATCCCCCGATAAATCGGTGGCAAGGAAGTGATACAACATCAGAAAGACACTTAATTAAAATGAAATTTTTGTAGGGGCTTGATTCATCAAGCCCTCGCCTATTTCCACACAAGGGTTTGATAAATCAAACCCCTACGCCCCCCCAAATGGATTTGGGGGTGGCACGCAGGCGATATTTGTTTTTCTGACTTAACCCAACAATCCCGGAAAAACCTGTCCCAATCCGGTTGCGATAAATTCCACTGCAATCGCTGTTAAAATCAATCCCATAACGCGGGTGGCGATATTTATTCCAGTCTTGCCAAAATGTCTGCTTAAAGGGATAGCCAGAAGAAGCGAAATCCATATAGCGAGCCCAGCCATAATACCGCTGGCAATGAGAATTCCCTTATGCCCCCAGCCGACCGCTTCCTGCGAATAGATGATCATAGTACTAATTGCCCCCGGACCGGCCAAAAGCGGCATCGCCAATGGCACCACGGCAATGTTAGCTTTTCCCTCAGCTTCCTTATCTTCTTCCGGAGTATGCTTACTTCCGCTCTGGCGGGCATGCATCATGGCGATACCCAGAAATAGCAGAAGAATTCCGCCGGCAATTCTAAACGACGCTATACTGATCCCAAAAAATTTCAGAATTTTATCGCCAAATAGGCATGACACAATAAGTACAATAGTCATCGCAAATGATGCCACCCCGGCAATATGGCGTCTTTCCCGATTGGATTGATGACCGGTCAAACCCAGAAAGACCGGCACCGCTCCAAGCGGGTCAACAATAACCATTACCGCGATGAAAATCTTTATGTATTCGTTCCAGTGAAGCATGGATTCAACTTCTCAGCCCCCTAATCTTGCCAAGCTACCCTCGAAATAAAATGGATCGTCATATTGATTAATAATCCCAATCTGCTTCTGTTTTCCAAGGATTCTCATCATGGCTCTGCTATGAATCCTATCATGCCAGATAAACCTGCGCAGAACTTTTTTAAGCGTCCACAATTCATTATCCATATTTATGACCCGCGAATTATCAGCGGAGTCATAAAAATTTTTAAGCCTTTCAAGGCAGAACATCCGGAGCGTTAAAAAATCCCCTTCTGAATCGTTGTCGATTTTCAGCCTTGATAAATAGTACAATTGGCAGTTATTCACATGCTCATAAATCTGTTTAATGCTTGCAGGATTATCGCCATAGAATGTTTTTCTGATTTTGGTCTCATCAATCCAGTCCTTGAATTCTGCGTCATTGTAAATTTGAATGAATGTTTCCCCAGATTTAATAACAAGGCGACACAATTCATCAAATTCATTCTTTGAAGGATTTTCTCTATCAGCGTCAAGCAGGATTTCATTATCGGCGTCCTCAACGGTTAATGAACTTTGATGAATTTGCACAATTTTCACATCGTTCGGCCAGTCAGGTTCTATCCCCAACCATTTAATATATGAAATAACTTCGTTCTTTGTCTTGCCGATCGCCTCTTCTTTATTCTTACCTCTCACATACGCTCCGGGCAACTCCACAATGTATCCAATATACCCCTCGCCATTGGTCTCAAGGGCGATAGATATTGAATTTGGCGCTTTAATCGTCACAGCTTACCCTGAATCTCCAAGCCAGACCATATAAAACCTAATTTGCATCTCACATCATCCTGCTCTGCCCGAACCCCAATACTTTATGGCAAAATGGGCAGAAGAAAACCGTGTTTTTCGCAAAATAAAGGCCCCAGCCCTTTGATATGGCATTAATCTCGCAGAGTTCTTTTTCACAATAGGGACAGATCGGCCAAATATCTTCTCTTTCAATAATATTTAATTTGACCTCTTCGTGAGATACCTTTATGGTTGTCTCTTCAGCATTTTTCTTCTTTTTGGTCTTTATTGAAGGAACCTTATTGGTATCTAAGGCATATTCCGGAATTTCAATCAATGCCGCGCAATGAGGACACGGCATTGTTTCCCCTCTCTGAAGAAATCCACTTATCACACTTTGTCTGCATTTAGGACATTTAAATTCGAGAGCCATGGTTAAAGATCTCCATATATTTGCCTATATTCCTATTCCTTCTTTAAAAACGACTCCCCCTCATTGGGGTAGCCACCGGATTTTACATCGCTGATAAATTCTTTCGCCGCTTTCTCGATAATCGGCGGCAAGTTGGCATAGTGGCGGATAAATTTGGGCGTGTATATGTCATATAGCCCCAAAATATCATTAATCACCAGCACCTGCCCATCGCAGAATTTTCCAGAACCAATACCAATGGTCGGAATATTGACCGCCGCCGTTATCTCTTGCGCTACATCGGCCTGAATCAATTCCAGCACCATGGAAAAAGCGCCCGCTTCTTCTAATGCCTGCGCCGATTCAATAAGATATTGCCGCGATTTTTCTTTTCTCCCCTGCACCTTCGCTCCACCGAAACGATGTATCGATTGAGGCGTCATCCCAATATGTCCCATGACAGGAATACCACATTCAACAATTCTCTTAACCGTTTCAGCCATTTCAATTCCGCCCTCGAGTTTGACGGCTTCGGCGGCCGATTCCTTCACAAATCTTCCCGCATTGGAAATGGCCATTTTTAGGGATGGTTGATAAGACATAAATGGCATATCGGCGATTACCAAGGCATAGGATGTTCCTTTGGTAACAGCCTTCACATGCGCCAGCATTATTTCCATAGTTACCGGATGCGTCCCCTTTTCGCCATAAAGCACCATGCCAACCGAATCGCCCACCAAAATAGAATCAATTTCGGCCTTATCCAAAATTCGGGCCATAAAATAGTCGTAGGCTGTCAGGACGGCAATTTTTTCGCCCTTGGCCTTTTTATTAACGAAGCGGGTGACAGTTATCTTTTTTCTTTCCGTATTATCTGACATAAATATTTTCCCACTTTGATTAATGCCATGGCCACACGGGTCTATTCACCAATGGCGCGATTTTGACCTACTATTTGCTGCCTGTCGGAACATAATATTTTTTCCCAGAGACCGGCGTTTTAATTATCTCAACAATATTTTCAAAATCCTCGGGATTTTTGACAAAATCAATATCATCTGTTTTAACTACCAAAAGAGGAGAATCCTCATAGTGGAAAAAGAAATAATTAAAGGCCGAATTTAGTCTCTCAAGATAATCATCATCGATTCCGCGTTCAAAACCAATATTCCTCTTCTTAATTCTATCTTTCAAAACCGATGTCGATGCCTGTAAATAGATGGTTAAATCAGGTTTCGGAATACTGGCATTCAGCAGAGGTAGGATTTTGTTATAAAGAAGCATCTCCCGCTCGCTAAGATTGATTGATGCAAAAATCGGGTCGCGTCCGAATGAATAGTCGGCGATTATTTTTTGAGCAAAAAGATCATGCACCACCAGAGACTGTTGTTGCTGATATCTTGTCAGGAGAAAATAAAGCTGAGTCGAAAAACCGTGCCTTTTGGGATTCTTATAGAAATCCACAAGGAATGGATTATTCATGGCTTCATCCAGAATAAGTTCGGCGCCAATCCGTTCAGCAAGCTTTTTTGCCAACGTGGTCTTGCCGGCGCCAATCACGCCTTCAATGGCGATATAATGCGGTTCCAATTTACTTGTAAGCCTCCAGCTTATTGATGGACATAATCTTTATATAATATCAAATCCTCGGCTTCAGATTTGTCAAGATATGATGATAATCTTTTTTGGGTTACAGGATGAATCAAATCGGGGCTCAGCTGAATCAGTGGCACAAGTACAAAGGCGCGTTTGGTAAGCTTCTTATGCGGAATGAACAAACGGTGATTATCGATAACCTCATTTCCAAATAATAAAATATCAATATCAATGGTACGGGGGATATATTTTCCCTTGTCCGTTCGGCCCAGTTTGGCTTCTATTTTCTCAAGACCGGAGAGAAGCTCAAAGGGTGTATATTCATATTTCCCCATCATAACCATATTAAAAAAACCAGGCGCGTCGTCATCCATTTCGACGGCCTTGCTGATATAAATGGGCGAGCATATTATATGCTCAAATCCCTCCATGGCACGAACCATCTCGCATCCCCTGACAAGATTATTTTCTCTATCCCCTAGATTTGAACCAAATGAAAGATATACAATATTCGACATGAAGTCTCCTTTCTAATCTTTAGTATCGGCCAAAATCTTGGATGGGTCAGGTTGTTGACGAGAAACTTCTATTTCAATATGGTCAATATTGCCGGGGATAGGCGGCGTCCTTTTTCTCACCCTAAGAGTCACCCGAAAAACCGGGAATTCCTTTAATATTTCATCCGCCAGATGCACCGCCAGACTTTCCACCAGAGAAAAGGTTCTTCCCTCGACAATTTCTTTAATTTTCTTATAAACAGCTTCATAATCAACAGTATCTTTCAGCAAATCGGTGCGACCCGGGGGAGCAATGTCGGCTTCTAATTCACAATCAACCTCGAACCGACGTCCGGTTTCCTTTTCCGCCGCAGTAACGCCATGATACCCGTAGAAAACCATTCCGGAGAGTCTTATAACATCCATATTGCTCTATTCCCTTTCTCTATTGCGAAAAATGATACGGCGAGAAAGCCTTTCCCCTGCGGCCTTAAAATCATTGGCCTCTGCTGTCAATGATAGGCGCAGATATCCCTCGCCGCTTTCCCCAAAAGCGGTACCGGGCAAGGTCAATATTCCGCGACGCCTTAAAAGCGTATTGGCGAAAGTCAGCGATTGCCTTCTGCCCGGAATACGCAACCACACAAAGGGAGAATTGCCGCAACCCATAACTTTCCAGCCAAATTGCTCGGCCAATTGAATTGCGGCCAGACGAGAGTGGTCAATTTCCCGCTTAGCTTTCCTTAATTCCTCGGACGGATAATTTTTAATGGCATTTAGGATTATTTCTATTGATGCCTTGGGAATAAATAATCCGGCCACTTTGCCGGCAGTCTCCAGACCGTTTACAATTTCTGAAGAGCCGACCGCAAAACCAAGAGGAGTATGCGGAAGCCCAAAGGTGAACGGGAACGAAAATATTTCCAAGGCCACTTTTTCACCCTTATATATCGAAAGTAATGAGAAATATTTCTCCCATGACAAACAAGAGTAAGCCGCATCATTCACCACAAAAATATTGTTCTTCGAGGCTATTTGGATCAGCTCGCTTAGTGATATATCATCGAGAATACTCCCAAGCGGATTGTGAGGATTATTGAGAATTATTATTTTGGCTGTTTTGAGTAAGCTGGGAGATAATTTTTTAAAAGATGGTTTATGGTCTGATTTTTCTGTTAACAGATAGCTGATCGGTATTCCACCGGCGGCGATGACACAACGCCGATAGGCAGGCATGCCAGGTTCAGGACAAAGCACCATATCACCCGGCTCAACAAAAGCAAGACATAGATCAAAAATTATCCTTCGAATTCCATGCCCAATATAAATTTCTCTCCGCGGATCGGCAGAAATGCTATAATTTGCCTCAAGCCACGAGGATAATGTCTGCTTTAAGAGAAGCAAATCCTGGGGTGTGGCCAATTTCAAAGGGTCGGCGCTTGGCTTTAAATTTTCATCAGAGATCGGCCAATGAAAATGGCCAAGATCAATCAGAGGGAGCCGGCGCTGGGAGGTAGATAGTGTGCGGCGCGGGAAATAATCATCAATATCCAAGGGAAAATGATAAAGCCGATCAGCCTTATCCAAAACAACTTTTTTTATCATTTCTTGCTTCCCTGCTTGAATGATTCCCTCATCTTTTCCAAACGCTTGACTTCATCGATATCAAGAAAATTTAGTTTCCCGGCACTTTCGGCAATATAAATAATTTTGGAGTAATGCTCAACCGTTTCCATTCGATAATAAGCTTCGGCCAAAGTGCGGCCAATGGTTAGAATTCCATGGTTTCTTAACATAAAGGCATCATTACCGGCGATATATTTTTCCAGGGTTTTGGGCACCTCCAAAGTCCCGGGTGAACCATATTCTGTAAGGGGAATATTGCCTACAAATAAAACAACCTCCGGCAAGATATTGGCCGGAAGAACCCTCTCTACTACTGAAAAAGCGGTGGAATATGGAGGATGAGCATGACAGCAGGCCTTGATATCGGGACGCTTTTGATAAACATAAAGATGCATGAGATATTCAGAAGAAGGTTTCTGTGAACCCAAAATTGGTTTGCCTTTAGGATCAATTACAACCATATTATCTTCGTCAAGAAACCCTTTTGGCAGACCGGAGGGGGTAATCAAAATATTGCCATCATTGAGCCTTATCGAGAGGTTACCGTCACTACCGGCAATAAATCCCTTTTGATATAAGAGATGGCCGAACCTGACAATCTCTTGCTTTTCAATTTGATGGATCATAATTATTATCAAATTTAATGACAATAACATCTAAAAGTCAACCACCACTTTGACAGGGACATTCTCAAACAATAGCAATATTCGTATTGTGCTGATGGATAACAATTTACATTGGTGAACTTTATTAATTTTTCGGAAACCTTCTGGAGGGAAAATCAGTATAAATGCAGTACGTCGTTGTTTTAGGGAATCCTTTCGTCCGTGGAAGATTTCTATTGACAAAAGGATAGCGTAATCGTATTATTAGAGGCTTTATTGTTTGGAGGTAAAATTGCAAGGGCGGTATTCCGTCCCTCGTGGGACGGGGGGGAGATATTTCTCTATAGGATTGATTGCAATCCTGTGTATTATTTTGGGGGTTATTCTCGCTTCTAATCTGGATCTCGCAAAAAAATCGTCCGCCACGGTTGCTCAGACTGATTATCCAATCGTAAAAACTGACAACGGCGAATATGTCTCACCTTTCGTGGCGGTAGTTGATAAAGTGAAGGATGCGGTAGTGAATATTGCCGTAGAACAGCAAACGCAAAGAGTTGTCTATGACGATTTCTTCTGGCGTTTTTTTGAACTGCCGCAGGAACCATCCATTGCTTATGGCTCTGGATTCTTTTTCCGTGAAGACGGTTATATACTAACTAATAACCATGTGGTCAAGGATGCCAAAAGAGTCGTGGTAAGAACATCAACCGGATATCAATACGATGCCACAGTCACCGGAACTGATCCGGAGACAGATTTGGCGGTTTTAAAAGTAGAGCCTGAGGAAAATATAACCTATATACCCTTTGGCAATTCCGACAATATCAGGGTCGGGGATTGGGCGATTGCCATCGGAAATCCCTTCCCTCAGCAAAATTTGGATAGGACGGTAACGGTTGGAGTAATTTCCGCCAAAGGCAGAACCAATCTTCGTTTCGGTTCGCAATCGCCGCGATATCAGGATTATATTCAGACCGATGCTTCTATCAACCCGGGGAATTCCGGCGGACCTCTGCTTGGCCTAAATGGTGAAGCGATTGGGGTGAACGCCGCTATTTCAAGTCCAACCGGAGCCTCTGTGGGAATCGGCTTTGCCATACCGATAAATTTGGCTCGCTCCATCGTGCCGGATTTAATTGCCACCGGAAAAGTCTCGCGCGGATGGCTGGGAATATGGCTTGAGGATATCAATGCGGCGCAGGCGAAAAAGCTTGGCCTTGACGCTGTCAAGGGTGTTATGGTTGACTCGGTTTTTCCCAATTCACCGGCAGATGAGGCTGGTATATTGGGAGGCGATGTCCTGATTGATTTTAACGGCCAGATGGTCAACAACGCTGGACAATTATCAGTCATGATTGCGACCGCTCCCAAAGATAAGGAAATAAAGATTGAATTGATTCGAGACAGTCGTAAAATATCGGTATCACCAACTATTGTTGACCGCGAAAAATATCAATTGGCGCATGCTCCACAGGAATCAAATGCTAACAATAGTCTGCAATGGGTGGGGATGCAATTGATGACTTACAGTGATGAAATTGCACGGGAAATTAATATGGAATATTTTCCCGGCATTTATGTGCGAAGCGTATCGCGCGGGTCATCAGCTGACCGATCCGGAATAACTCCCGGCTCGATTATTACACAAGTTGATAACAAGGATGTCAGAAATCTGGCTGAACTTGAGAATGTAGCAGTGCAGATTCAAAATCGACGGACGGCCATACCGATTCTTCTGGTGGATCCGACCGGTTCGATAGAATATAAGGCCATACGGCCATAATTATTAACGATGTATTATTGGATAATACATGCAATATCTGTTAAAGAGGAGTTTTAATAAAAAGTGGCTAAACAATCGTTAAAGTATCGCGATGAAGACAGGTCACTGGATTTGTATCTCAAAGAAATAGGGGAAACTCCCCTTATTCCCCCTGAAGAAGAAGTGCGGCTGGCGAAGCAGATTAAACAGGGGAGTAAACTTGCGCTCGAAGCTCTGACAAAAGCAAATTTGAGATTTGTTGTTTCTGTTGCCAAGCAGTATCAGAATCAGGGATTATCATTGGCCGATTTAATAAATGAAGGCAACATTGGATTGATAAAAGCGGGCAAACGTTTCGATGAGACCCGAGGGTTTAAGTTTATCAGCTATGCCGTATGGTGGATTCGGCAGGCCATTCTTCAGGCATTGGCCGAACAAAGCCGCATTGTGCGCCTGCCTCTAAATCGAGTAGGGACACTGCACAAAATCGGAAAAATCTCCAGCTCTTTGGAGCAGGATTTAGGGCGTGAACCATCTCCCGATGAAATCGCACGCGAGCTTGATCTATCCGAGACGGAAGTTTCGGATACGTTAAAAATATCCAATTCGCATCTTTCGCTTGACGCCCCATTTTCAGTCTCTGAAGATAATTCGCTAATCGATATCCTTGAGGATGAATTCCAGCCTGCCCCCGATGAAGAGCTCTTGGATATGTCTCTCAAGCTCGAAATCGAAAAGGCGTTGGATACGTTGACACCTCGCGAGGCGGAGGTAATCAGCTTGTATTTCGGATTGAACCATGAGAAGGCCTTGACTCTTGAAGAAATCGGCGCCCGTTTTTCACTGACACGCGAGCGTGTCCGCCAAATTAAAGAGAAAGCAATCCGCCGTTTGCGGCATGCCTCAAGAAGCAGGTCGTTGAGGGCGTATCTGAATTAGGAAAAAAAATCTAATGACCAAAGCCCGGCTAATCCGGGCTTTTTTTGTGACTATTTATGATCGGCAAGCTGGTTATGATTTGCGAATCGTTTACAGAACTATTTCACATTAATTTTAAACGAAACTGGCTCGCCCAGATATTTTTGCTGATTGAAGAATATGCCAATTATTGCATCATATTCTCCATGAGACAGATCCAGTTTTATCCTTTGTGAATAAATGAAATTTAACTGCCAAAAAGGAATGGGAGGATCGGGGGCAAAATCGCGATTTATCATTTTTCCTCCAGCCGGGAAAATATGAAAATAGACGCGGTAATCATCTTCTATTTGCGTAAGCGGATAAAAATCAAAGATAATGGCTTGAGTTGTGCCATCCTTTTCCTCGAGTCGAACCTGTGATAGTACAAGTTTCTCTCCAAAAACCTGATTTCCAGCGAAACTGATAATTTGATATTTGGGGCTTTCCATTAATGGGATTAGAATGCCAATCACAATAAGTATTATAAGCAAAAACGCCGAGCAAAAAATAAGAAAATTACGATATTTATCCTTTGGAATGGTTAATATTTTGTTGGGCCAATAGACAATTTTCTTGATCCACATGAGAATAGACAGGGAAAGCTTTCCAAGATGTAAACGCCAAAGCCGGCATAGATAATCCCAGATGAATGAAGATGGATAATATATCGCTGAAGCCACAAAAATTGCACTGGCAACCTGTGCCGGATAAAAAATCCTCGAGCCTTGCCAATAAGTGAATCCGGAAATAAGCGCAAAATAAACATAAAGTAATATGAGAAGAATCGCCGCAAAAACCTTTTGATTAATTAATAAAAAAATGAAGCCAAGTATCGTGAACCCCAAAATTATCTTATTGATCTTATAGTTCCGTTGGGAATAATAAGCAAGTTTCTGCTTATGTTCGGGAAATCGAGACCAAGAAATATAATCGGGGACGATCATGTTATCCAAAGCAATAGACAAATAGATTCCAATGAAGGATACCGGGTCTTCATTGAAAAGCATTTTCACTTTCTGAATGAACCATTTATTTTCTCCTCCATAGGACGAATCCTTCTTTTTCCAGTCTGCCAACTCCTCGCGAAATGCATCTCGAAAATATAATATCGAAAGAGTATCCGAGCGTTCTGCCGCGACTCTAGTGTCTTGTCCCAGAATTATCTTGCATAATTAGTTTGAGGGTTTTAGCTTTCTTTTGATGGAAAGGAAGGAAGCTATGACTCTTGGTCGTCCGATG
>JAGVEJ010000148.1 GCA_020058225.1 Candidatus Zixiibacteriota bacterium
CCGGCGCCGGTTTGTCCGGAAAAGGCTATCAATTCCCCCAATTTTATGGGGAGGGAATCCGGTGGAAAATCCCAATCAAGATAATATTTTTTCAGTCGATATTGTTCGTTTTTGACAATTTTTTCAAACCGTTCTGATAACCCCGAAAGGTGGCCAAAAACATATATATATCCATCACTATCCTTTAAGTAGAGAGCCTTGCCATATCCGGTATAGGAATATCTGATTCTCCAGATATAACCATTTATGGGCGAATAAATTTCCCGCCCCTCGACCCCACCGGTTCTAATATCTATTCCGCCATGAAAATGACGCGCTCTGAAATCACAAAAGCCGGAAGATATATCAATTTCGCCATGAACCGGCCATGCGGTTTGAGCCATAACAGCATTTAAGGGAAATAAAATCATGGTGATTAGAATTAACAAACTGCTTATGACGGTCGATAAGTTATACATATTAAAAGGTTTAACAAAATATTGTCCGTGAAGTTTAAAGTCAAAGTAAATTAAGTAATTTGAACCATAAGAGGCTTTCTGACTTGCCAAAACGGCAAATTGGCATATATTGTCAGTCTGATTTGGTTGAAAAAAATATAAAGGAGTTCCATAGATGTTTGCCTTTTTAAGAAAATTGATTGTCCCTATTATGGCGACGGTGCTGGTGTTTTTCCTTATAACCATTGTTTTTGAATGGGGTATGAATGTCTCAGGACGAAAAGTGGTTAGTGATACCATCGGTGTTATTAACGGCGAAGAAATCACTTTCAAGGTTTTCGAACGGTATTATTCCAATCTTTTGCGGCAAGAGCAGGATAAGGTTGAAGATGAACTTCCGCCGGACAAAGTTAACGAAATCAAAAACAAGGCTTGGAATCAATTGCTAAGTGATGTCCTTATGAATCAGGAAATTGAAAAGCATAAGGTATTTGTTACCGACGAAGAAATGTATGGTTTCCTGAGACTTTATCCACCCGCAGAATTGCAAAAAGCCCAACAATTTGCCACTGATGGTAAATTCGATTACCAAAAATATCTGGCCGCCATGACCAATCCGGAATATACTACTTTTTGGGCCTCAGTCGAGAGCTTTGTCTTGCCGGAATTGAAGAAATACAAACTTCAGGAACAGATTATCACTACCGTTAAGATTTCTCCCTCTGAAGTTATGGATGCCTTTCTCGATGAAAGAGATTCTGCAAAAATAGGCCTGATCAATATTCCCACATCAAAATTCTTTCAGGGATTGACTCCTCCCTCAAAAGATGAACTCAAAAAATATTATAATGAACATATCGAGGATTTCAAGGTTGGCAAGCGCGCCACATTGAGCATTGTCGTATTCCAGAAGGAAGCTTCAGAAAACGATTGGGAAAAAGTCGGCTACAAAATAAAGGAAATTTATGATTCCATCATGGCTGGCGGTGATTTTGCCGAGCAGGCCGGCATTTTTTCCGAAGACCCATCCAATGCGGAAAAGGGCGGCGATCTGGGATGGTTCCCTCGCGGAAGAATGGTCGGTGAATTTGATAGCGTCTCATGGAGTCTTCAGATAAACGAAGTCAGTCGCCCCTTTAAAACTCGATTTGGCTGGCATATTGTAAAATTATTGGGCAAGAAAATGGATAAGCAGACCCCTCCCGGTGCGAAAGAGCCTCAAGAGATGGAAATGATAAACGCCGCCCATATTTTGCTTAAGGTTTCACCTTCACAGGAAACACTTGATCAGCTTTCAGTGAACGCCAAAGATTTTGCCGAAGGTGCGGTTAAAGATGGATTCGAAAAAGCGGCCAAAGATTATAACTATGAGGCTAAAACAACCAAACCTTTTGGCGAAAAGGATTATATTCAATTCCTCGGTTCCAATCCTGATGCTTCGCAGTTTACCTTCAGCAATGAGGCAGGAAAAGTCTCTGATGTAATGGAAAACAGCTCCGGTTATTTTGTTATCAAGGTTGCCTCTCATCTTCCCGAGGGACATTTGTCTTATGAAGAGGCTGAGCGTGATATCACTCAGAAATTGAACGGGGAAAAGGCCAAAGAGAAAGCAAAGGAAACCGCCAATACTATTTATTCCGCAATAAAAAGCGGAGCTCCCATAGCGAAAGCCGGCGAACCTTATGGCTTTAGCTATATTGAAACGGAAATGATTACCCGACAAACCAATTTGGCCGGTATCGGCCGCTCACCTGAGGTTTTGGGAACCGTTTTTGGCATGAGTTATATGGGAGAAATTTCTCAGCCGATACAGCATACCAATGGCGAGGCCATCATTGCACTGTTGGCGAAAAATTCTCCAAACCTCGACGATTTTAATATAATACAGGATTCCCTGAAAGTTGTGGTTCTTCAGAAAAAACAGCAGGATATTTACGGACGCTGGTTTGATTATCTTGTTGCAAATTCCAAAATAGAAAACTATGTCGATAAATTTTATGGCGGCAGTTATTAATTAGATAATTTCGATTTAAGGCGGGAGCTATCAACTCTCGCCTTTTTTTTGTTGATATAAAGTACCGATTCTCATAAATATTTTGATGCGCCGGCAGGAGTCCCGAAGTTGCCCCATAAGTTAAAAAAGTTTCGTCTGGTCCTGGTTTCAGATTCGCAATCGCGAATCTGTTGGTAAATCCGGCTTTTGACGGGAAAGTGTGACCAGACGATTATAAATCAAAATTGGATGTTTTTTTGTGTTTGAAATATTCATTCCGAGGGCGCACGCCGTGCGCCCCTACGCGCTCTATCCATATATAGAGTTGGCATTTCAGGGCTTTTCGTGGCGGCAGATTGCAATCTTCTCTTATCCCTAAAATCGCGCAATTCCTCAATATCCAAGACGGCCGTTAGGATGGATGGTGTCATTTCGGAATAATAATTTACCCTGTTCATTATCCCCCATGGAGCCGCTATCAATGAGCGTCCCTGTCTCGGCTTGCCGAAAAGATTTCCAACCGCGCATGTTTTCACCACATACGCCATGGATATTTCAGCTCCTTTTAAGTAAATATCATTATCTCGTTTATGCTTTTCCGATTTGGATTCGCTTGGCCTGTATGGCGAGGTGGTCGGAATAAAAATAATATCAACATTACTTTGCCCGAGTATTTCAAACAGGCCGATATTTAGGGCATCGGCGCAAATCAGAATGCCGATTTTGATATCATCAATTATGGTTGTGAATATTTTATCGCCCGGGAGAATACCTCGCTCCAGCTCGCCGCTGACAGGATTAAGTTTGCGGTACCGTCCCATAATTTTCCCGCGGGCTATAAGATATGAACTATTAAAAAGAGAATCGCCTTCTGCCTCAACAATAGAACCGCCAATCAAAATCGTGGAGAATTCTTGCGAAAGTTCTTCGAGATAACGAAGGTTTTCCTTGGCCATCATAGCCGCCCGCACAAAATCGCGGATGGATTCATCTATAAGGCAATATTCGGAAAGACAAACAAAGTCGGGCCTCTGCCGGAAAATATGGATTTTTTCTTCCAGCGATAATTTCCTGCCCAGCAATGATTGTACTGCAACAACTTTAACAAGCATATTTTTTATCCATTACCCTATTGTCTTATTTACCAATAAGATACGTCATGGAGATTTCATTGTTACATACAATATATTTACTGAAACCATATTATTATTATCCTTATACTGAATTATATGGATAAAATTTCTGAAAATAAAATAAATATTTTTAAATATGGTATTGACAGTGGGTCAGAAATTTTATAAATTATATCATATTAATTACTGCCGAGATATGAGCACATCTCTGGCATGGGCAAGAAAAACGCAATCGAACTGAGCGCAAACCGGGCGATGTTTGGGATTCGGGCAATTAATCAAAAGGTAAGTGATTATTTTCACTTGGTTATAATAAACTCAGCCTATCCCATAATGCCCAAAAAGGGAGGTGGTAGGTAGCGATGGGCTATTTATTAAGAGGGGACATGAATATTTGAATGTTTTAATTAGGAGAGGATGAAATGAAAAAAACGTTTATGACAGCGCTATTACTCGGCATACTTGTTTTCCTTATAGCCTCTACCGGTTTTGGTCAGATTCCTCGGGTTAATGTAATGCCGGGTAGTTCACCCGGAAATGTGTATCCGATTTCATGGCCGGGTCGAGATATGGTCATTTGGGGTAATGTTAACGGGGGCACGGCGCCATATATATTCACATGGGAATTTGGCGATGGAAGCCCGTCAATCGACGGAGCGGTTGCCAATCCGAAATATATTGCGGTGAATCATATATACGCAACTACCGGTCCAAAGTATGCCGTGCTGACGGTTACAGATGCGACGATGGCCACTGATGTTGACACCGTTATTATTGCCGTGGAACTAATGGCTCTGGATGTAGAAATCAATGCTACCATCGAAGATGGTTTGCGGTATCTCTATTTACAACAATGGGCTGATGGCAGATGGCAGGATCTTGGATGTGATGTCGCTACAACCGCAATGGCGGTTCTTGCCTTTGAGAATCAGGAGCATCGTCCCATTAATGATTATAATAGAGATATTTACGCAGAATATGTAAAGGCTGGGCTTGATTTTTTGACTTCCCTACTTGTGGTTCAAGCCTTAGATATTCAGACTGCGGGGAATCCCGAGGAAATCGTCCCCGGAAACGCTGATGGCAATGGACTTGGAGTTTATCCAAACTCCTGTTATCCTCCCTATGAAATCGGTATGGTAATGATGGCATTTGTTGGAGCCGGAAAGCTTGGCACAGGAGGTCCGAATCTGATAGCCCCCAATGGCCCGGCAGACGTTGTCGGGCGGACATATAGGGACCTTGTTATTGACATGGTTGATTATTGCGCCTGGGCGCAAAATGATGAATGGACCGGGTGTAGTCGCGGCGGATGGCGCTATTCTGCAAACTATTCTTCCAGCGATAATTCGGTTTCGCAATGGCCAACCATCGGGCTCGAGGCCGCTGAAACTTTTTGGCAAATTTCCTCTCCATCCTTTGTGAAAAGCGAATTACTATATTGGATAAACGCCACCCAGATCAATTCGCCTGGCAATCATTACGATGGGGCGTTTTATTATGATTGTTACGGATCTTTTTACCGTGATGGAATGCCTTCAACTGGCGCTGGACTCTGCGAACTGTCCTACTGCGATGTTCCTAAGACCGACACTCGGATTCAGCGAACATTGGGATACCTGGAGCGGATGTGGGGTTCCGGATACAACAAAGGGTTCTATTACAGCATGTATGCCATCGCCAAGGGATGCCTTATTGCGGTAGATGATATGGGCGATCTATCGAAAATTAATTTCATTGGCAGTATTGCATGGTATCCCGACTATGCAAGATACCTTGTTGATAATCAGTATGCTGACGGTAGCTGGCCAACGACGGGATGGGGTGACATTCTTGATGATTCCTGGGCGATTTTAGTTCTGCAGAAAACTATTGGGGGTGGCGATCCGGTGGCGGTTATCAGCGCCCCGCCGTCAGTTCCTCCGAGCATGGAATTCCCGATGGATGGCAGCCATTCATTCCATGAAGATACGTCGCTCAATATTATCCAATGGCTCTGGGATTTCGACAATTCGGATGGGAAAGATTGGAATAATCCCGACGCCATCGGGCAATTTGTGACAAATCCCGGTTATGCTTTGGATCCGGGCGATCCGGCGGATACTATTGTAGTCACACTAAGAGTTATTGATGATGGCGGTCCGGTTAAAACCGATGAAGAAGAGCGCCTTATTATCGTAGATTACAATAATCATCCGCCCCATGCCGATGCCGGTGGTCCGTATGCCGCAAAAATAGGCGATATTATTGCTTTTGACGGCTCGGCCTCATCGGATCCTGACTCTGGCGATTATATCGCCTCTTATGCATGGGATATTGATGGTGATGCAGAATTTGATGACTGTTTTGACGTTCTTTGTTATAATAGCTGGGATTTCGAATATTCGGGATCTGTCCATTTACTCGTTGTCGATAGTTATGGAGACAGTTCGTGGGATACATCATCGGTAAAAGTCTGGACTTCCCAAGTCGATATCGGATTGGCGGCCGAAGATATTTCTTTCTCCAACCCCAATCCCAAACCGGGCGATTTGATAACAATTACCGCTGTTATTCACTGCGATATTAATTCCGATCCCGTCAGTGATGGTAGCGTCAGATTCTACGATGGCGATCCGGATATTTCCGTCAATCAAATCGACGGGGATCAGATTATTCCGAGCATGATCGGCGGCGACGCCATTGCGGTTCAGGTCCAATATACTGTCGGTGACACTCTGCCGCGCGAGATATATGTTAAAGCAGACCCTGATGGCATTATTGAAGAATTCAATGAGAATAACAATAAAGCCTTCAAGTCAATTGTTGACCTTATTCCCACCAATGAATGGGTTAATCTCTACTGTCTCTCCGCTACCTTAAATGGTGAAATTATCCCGGAGGGGAGTATAATCGAGGCGTACGATCCCAGCGGCGTTCTTTGCGGGCGCGATGTGGTTATGGTCAATGGCATGTTCGGCTTTATGCCGGTTTATCGCGATGACCCGTGGTCAATTGATGTTGACGAGGGCGCATTGCCGGGCGATACCATCACCTTTGCCATTGATGGCATCGAATCTTATGCCAAATACCCTATTATATGGACGGGAAACGGCGACAAAATTGAAGTCTGCGAATTCACCTCTCAGATTTGCATTCCCTTGGATTCCGGATGGAATTTGATTTCTTGGAATGTTGACACAAAGCTTGATGATATTGCCGTATTGGCGGCCGATGTCATGTCCAATGTCAATTTCATTCTCTCTTTTGAATACGGCGGAGTGACCTATGACCCCACTTTACCCGAATTCTCCACGCTCTTATCGGCCGACCATTTCCATGGATATTGGTTCAATATGATGGCTCCCGATACTTTATGTGTGAGTGGACCCAAGGCTCCTCTCTCGACGCCCATTTATATGGAGAGCGGCTGGAATCTGGTTAGTTATCTTCCTGATTACCCAATGTTTGTGCCGGATGCACTGTTGACAATCTGGGATGATGTCATTGTCGTCCTGGGATATGACCACGGTGGTTTTACCTATGACCCGAACAATCCCGGATTCTCAACTTTGGATTCAATGAGAACCACTTTTGGATATTGGGTCAAGACCTCTGCCTCCGGTGTACTTTCTTATGATGGCACAATTTACACAATTCCGGCAAAGGAAATTCCTGAAATTGCCATATCTGATGTGAATATTTCCAATCAGTGGATGAATCTTTATGGCCGCGATGTTACCGTAAATGGTCAAAGTCTGGCCGGCGGTTCGGTGATAAAAGCCTATGATTCCAATAATAATCTGGTCGGAAAATGTATAGCGAAAGATAATGGCCAATTTGGATTTATGCCGATATATAACGACCAAGCTACGGCGCAAACATACCGGTTGACAATTAATGATGAAGAAATAACGGAAACCGTAGATTGGACTCATCATGGGGCAAAGATGGAGATCAGCGCTCTTACCACGCCAAAAAATAGTAATGCTATGATACCGGCAGATTTTGTTCTCTATCAGAACTCTCCGAACCCATTCAATCCGGTGACGGAAATATCATTCGCTCTGCCGGTGGCGTCGAATGTTATACTTGATGTATTTAATATTGCCGGTCAAAAAGTGGCAACAATTGCCGATGGATATTATGAAGCCGGTGACCATACTGTCATCTGGAATGGCGAATCAGATAATAATCTATCGGTTGCAAGCGGAGTCTATTTGTATCGTATGAAAGCGGGAGTTTTTGTCGATACCAAAAAGATGATGCTATTGAAGTAAATTTTATTACCGGGGCTGGGTTAAACCCAGCCCCAATCGATTAAACAATATTGTTTCTATTCAGAAAGGGGTGATAAGAAAATAATTATATTTATGGAACTTATTCTCACGGGTTTTCTAATCGGCAAAATAGCTTACAAGGAGGATTAGTAATGAGGAAAGTAATTATTAAAGCAATGATGCTATTAATTGCATTAATGGCGCTAATGGCCATTGTTGTTCAGGCAAATGATTTGGGCGCAAACGGTACCCCGGCGCCTCCGCATCAGCCGCCCCC
>JAGVEJ010000221.1 GCA_020058225.1 Candidatus Zixiibacteriota bacterium
ATGCCGGATATGCCTTTGAATCCGAGCGATGGCGATACCATATCGGCATGGAGAAAACCTTCTTTAAAACGATCCCATTAACAATCGGCGGGGCATATTACAAAAAACTGGCCTCAAATGATGAGGCTTTGATTACCGAAACCGAGAACACCACTTTTGCATTATTAGCTACGGAAGATTTCAGAGATTATTATGAGGCTGAAGGCGGCTATGGCTTTGCCCGTACGAGATTCTTCGGAAAATTGACTGCTGAATCCGGTGTTCTAATGGAAAAGCATAAATGGCTTTCTGCCCGTAGAGAATTATGGTCTCTATTTGGCGGTTCAAAAAGATTCACAGAAAATTTTTCGACTATTGAAGGTGATTATCGGGATAAGAGTATTATACAACTTGATAATGGGAATATTAATTCCATTATTGCAAAGTTAAAATTCAGGACGGAAGAACCTGAAGAGTTATTTGACAAATCAAACTGGGATATCTCCGCCGCGTTGGAGTGGGAGCCGGATGCTTGGAGCAGTGATTCCGGTTTTGCTCTATATAATTTCTCAATAGCACGACATCAATCGCTTGGAAAAGAATCAGGAATCTCTCTTGAATTGGCCTATGGCGATTCAAAGGGCATACTACCCATAAATCGGAAATATTTTCTTGGAGGATTGAGCACATTACATGGTTATTACCACAAGGAATTTATGGGAGAAGTATTCTGGTCCGGTAATTTGGAATATGGAATTCAATTTCCGAAATCAGACCTAACAGGTTGGGCTTTTTATAATGTCGGGCAAATTGCCGATACCTGCCATAATTTGGGAGATGCCGAAGTCAAGCATTCTTTGGGCATTGGTATTTCATTTGAAAAGGATATTAGAATAAATATCGCCCGCCGCCTTGATCGCTCCGCTATGTCGCCAAGAATATATGTCAGACTGGAGCATCTTTTTTAGAATCACTTCAATACGGTTGACTTATTCTATTGTAAGGCAATAAAATACAATTCGGCGCTTCGAACCATTTTTAAATCTAATCCCATGATAATTTCTGTCATTTATATCTGATTCATGAAAGGCTGCATTCCTAAGGAAATTGTTATATCTGCCGATACCATAATGAGATAATTGACTTTTGTGGTGGTAGGTATGATGCAAGATGATGATGTAACGGTTAAGTATTCCTCCAGTAATATTTTGGAAAAAACTGGAAAAATCAGAATTCAAGACACTCCAAAGGCCATAATGGGAGACACGGGTGATGTTTTGGCGCAGATGGAAGCAACCCTCGAGGAAATAGCCGAAACAAATCCACGAATTAACGGGGAGCCGACATCATCAACCAAATCAAGTGATGATTTAAAATCGGTCCTCGAAGTCTCTTTGGCCATCAATTCCTCATTGGTCCTGGATGATGTCCTTCAAATTGTGATGCAGAAAGCCATAGATCTCCTTTCAGCGGAAAGAGGATTTATAATGCTTCTTGATGAAAAAGGGGAACTTCAATTCAAGACAGCATATAATTTATGCAAAGAATCCCTGATGGAAGAAGATTTCAAGATATCCAATTCCATTGCATATCAGGCTGCCAAATCCGGCAAATCCATATATACGTCGGACGCTCAATCGGATGAAAGATATGCCAATCAGAAATCAATAATGGAACTTCATCTTCGTTCCATTATGTGTGTACCTTTGATTATTAAAAATAATGTCCTTGGTATAATTTATCTCGACAATTCCTCTGAAGCCAAAATATTTTTAAGAACTGACCTTTATCTATTTGAACTGCTTGCCCAACAGGCGTCACACGCCATTCATAATGCGACTTTGTACTATAACCTACTGGATATGAAGGAATACAACGAAAAGGTAGTGAATAATTCGCCGGTGGGAATAATTGTGATTGATTCGGCATATAATCTTGTTTCCATAAATGATTCCGCTTTAGCCACATTTGAGAAAGATAAGAATTCAATTCATCTGCTCCACCAGAGCGAAATACCTACAAGATTTTTTGAATTGGTGCCGCCGGGTGAATCCGCCCGCTGGAAACAAATGTTGAATATTCCTCTTACAACCAAACAGCCTTATGAAGATTCCAGATATTTTCACAAGGGCGGATTTGAAGAAAAGGTTTTTTCTATCAAGATTTCGCCTATCAACAAATTGCCTAATGGCGGTGATGGGTTGATTCTTATTATCGAGAATATCACTGAAAAAGTCATAATGGAAAAATATGTGATACTCTCCGAAAAACTTGTTGCCCGAGGTGAAATGGCCGCTTCAATTGGGCATGAATTGAATAATTACCTGGCCCTCATAGCCAATAATGCGGAATTGTTATCATTAAATCTCCAAAAAAATCAGGGTGAAAAAGCCAAATTTAATTCCCAGCAAATTCTTGAAAGTATCTCTAAGATGAAGCGCTTTACTGATGGCCTGATGGATTTTTCAAAACTCGAGACTGAAGTGGTTAGTTACGATGTTCGCCATTTGATTGAAGATTTGCTATTTTCACTTAAAGCTCAAAATCGGTTTAAAAGAATCATAATATCCATCGAATTGGATAACAAAATCCCACACATTAAAATTGATGTTGGCCAAATCCAGCAAGTCCTAATGAATATTCTGAATAATGCCGCCGACGCTTTGGAACAACGTGCCAAAGATGAAGAAATCAGAGGAAATGCCAACTTCATGCGCAAAATCGACATTAAAGCATTATATGATGATCCCCAATCCAAAGTTCAGATTTCTATCTCTGATAACGGCGCCGGAATACCTAAAGATTCTATAAGCAAAATATTCACCCCACATTACACCACCAAAGAACATGGACATGGGCTTGGACTTCCCAATTGTAAAAAGATTATTCGAAATCATCATGGCGAAATTAATGTAACCTCAAAGTTGAATGAGGGCACAACTTTCATCATTACCCTACCCAAAGAGCAAACCGACAAATAAATAAATGGATTCCAAACCCATTGCCCCAGTCGGACTTGAAATAGCCTCCTTTCTGGGGAGCGGAGGCACCGCCAATGTCTATTTGGCGAGAAGAAAGTCCGACAATTTCCCTATTGCAATCAAAGTCCCACTTGAGAAAACTCCAAACAAAATAATGGAGTTTGATAGACTGATTCATAGAGAATATGAATTAATCAACAAACTTAAATATCCGGGATTAGTTGGAATATTCGGCGTTTTTTATAACGAACAAAATGACCCATATCTTGAACTGGAATATTGCAGTGGCCAAAGTCTTGATGGAATCGGCAGGATTGAAAATATCAGCATTTTGCTAAATGTATTATCATCAATCAGTATCAACCTACACTATTTAAACCTTCTGGGATTGACCCATGGTGACCTGAAGCCGCACAATATATTCCTTAATGGAAATTTGGAATCATATAATGGTACTGGTCTGACATATTGTAAAATCTCTGATTTTTCCTTGGCCTATAAAACCGGCGAAGACTTTTCATGCCGCCTTGGCTTGGGAACGGTTGGGTATATGGCCCCGGAGACTATTGATAGCGGCAATATAAATCATCAGACCGATATTTTTGCCCTTGGCATTATTTCATATTTTCTTGCCACCGGCAAATACCCTTATCGTGATAATGAGACTGATCCCATAAGAATAAATGCCATGATAAAAGAGCAACCTCCTATTGCCATCGGCGAAATCCGCAAGGAACTCCCCTCTTCCCTTCCCGAATTAATCATGTCTATGCTTTCCATTAGGCCGGAAAATCGGCCATCTGATGCCTATCAAATATGCGAGGCGCTCGCCGCACTGGGAGCTAAATATCCATATAAAAAAGCAATTCGCCCCAAGCATCTTTTCCATGGGATCAATGAATCCTCTGTAGATGCCCTTTTAAATACTCTCCCCGTCAAGATAAATGAGTCAATAAAAAACAGAATGTTTGATTTGGTCGGTGATGATAAATATGCTTTAAGGAACCTGCTTGAAATTAATTTTACATCCAATAGGCTTATCTGGGATAATGGAGTTCTTTCATTCACGGGCAATGAAGATGACATTATTTGGCCTTCAAGAGTGCGCCGAAAAACAACGTATGAATATTCACTCCTATCATTTTCCCAAAAAAAGAAGGCTATTTGTGCCGCCCTCACTGGGGGAACTTATAATGCTTCAATTATCAAGATAATTACTGAAGAGGACAAAGCCTATTTAAAAAGGCCAATTCTATATTTAATCAAACAGAAATTATCTCAACTGACAATTGCGAGATTATCAAATAAACTCGCCAAAACTTCCAAGGAAATCATCGGAAATAAATTGCTGACCGCTTCCCTCTTTCTACAAGCCGAAAATTTGGAAGATGGATTCTCAACAATAACAGAAACTGCCGACGAATTAATTGCCGACACCAAATACGCTTCTGCCTTCAAATTATTATTCAGCCTTCAGAATCTATGCCGTCAACATGGTGACTTTAAAAAAATGAAGCTTGTCCTAATGAAAATCGCTGACGCCCAAAAAATGACCGGTGATGCCCATAATGCCGAAAAAAATTATTTTGAAATAATTGAAATCTATAAAAATTCTCCCCCCGATAGATTCCTTGGAAAGACCTATAAGGAACTGGGCGACCTTTATAAAATTAAGCAAGATTATAAAGCCGGGATCTCTGCACTGGAGAAAGCGGAAAAAATTTACTCCGAAATCAATGATACTCTTGAGTTGTCACATACATTGAATAACATTGGCAATATTTATGTTACCAGTAATCAGGTGGAATTGGCTTTCAGCTATTATCGCCGTGCTTTTAAAATGCAAAGAAAACTCGATGCCCTAAAAGATATGGCCTCGACATTGAGTAATATTGGTTATATCTACTATATCAGGGGAAGATATGATAGAGTTATCAGACTATTTGAAATTTCTCTTGGCCTTATGAAGGACATAGGAAATCTATTGGAGATTGCCCGAATCCAAAATAACCTTGGAGTAGCATATTTTGATTCGGCACAATTTGAGAAAGCCCTTGAAAATCTTCAAGAATCCATGACTATCAACCGGAAAATTGGAAATAAGAAAGAGCTTCTTTTTAATCATGAGAATATTTCCCAAGTAATGATTTCATCTGGCCGTCTAAAAGAGGCATTGCAAACACTTCATGATGGAATGAGCTTGGCCGGCGAATTAAATGATCTTCCCCATACCGCAAACTTTATCGGAAATACTGCTATTGTTCAGAAAAGATTAGGTATGTACGGAAAATCCCTTAACAATACTCTAAATGCAATCGAGATGGGAAGAAAATTATCGGATAAAAGAGATTTGACAATATGGTTTATAAATCTCGCCGATTTATATTCAAGAATAAAGGATATTGATTCCGCCCAAAAAGCAATCAAATCTGCTCTTGAATTGGCGTCAATAACATCTGAGAAGAGGGCTTTGGTATTCGTTTATTCAATGCAGGGATTGATTGAAAACGATATTTCTTGCATACAGAAGGCCGAGTATTTCGCCAATGAAGTTGCCATTCGACACGATCAAAATTTGGTTAAAATAAAAAAGGGAAATGTTCTACTGAAATACGACAGACTCGATGATGCCGGAAAAATCCTTTCGGAAATTGATGGCGTTTTTGATGAGACCAAACCCGATATTGAAAATGCCGCATATTTTATTCTGCGTGGAAATATACAATTAAAACGAAACGAAATTGAACCTGCATTGCAGTCATTTGAAAAGGCCTTGAATATTTCAAATTACAGTTCATTAACCCCTGAAATGATAGAAGCGGCGGCGGCGCTCGGACAAATATATGCCATAAAGAGCGATTATGAAACCGCCTTTGGTTTCTATAAAAGAGCCATCAAGGGAATAAAATCCATTGCCGATGATTTGCATGATGAAGATCAGAAGAAAAGCTTTTTATCTAACGAGAAAGTCGCCTCTCTATCTGTCGAGATCAATAGGCTTAGTCAGATTTTGATTAAAAAGAAAAAGGCAGGCCGTTAGTACCGGCCTGCCGATTTCGTCAGCTTCAAAGGAGCTTATTGCCCGCCTAGACTAATTCCTATGGGGGCGATTTTCTCCTCGAGTCTTACTATGGTGAGTTTCATTCTTCACCTCCTCTGAAGTTGAGGTTCACGTTATCCCGGCTACCCGGGCTTTATCAAATAAAACTGTTTACCTTTTTGTCAGCTACTGTCCGAATACTATATGCCCATTATTGTTAATTAGATAATAAATCATAGATACTTTGTCAAGTAAAATTATTAATGTTTAATTTCAAAATCTACCAATTTCGGATATATTTCTACCAATTGAATTGAAAAACGTCTTATGATACAAAAAGATACAATAATATTATCCTTTCCGCATGAAACCACTATTATTCACAAATTGGATAGGTTGCGCCGATAATTCCGGATTTTCGCCCTCATTTCTTTCCCTATTTTCGCTTGACTTATCGCTCAATCAAGATAAATTATCAAGTGAAAAGTTTCACTATGTTGATGAGACATAAATAATTTTAGGGCTTTGATATGATAAAGAATGCAGATGCTGTAATAATCGGTGGAGGGATTCTTGGGTTGTCAACCGCATTTCAGCTGGGGAAAATGAAATATGGCAATATTATTGTCGTGGAAAAGGAATTATTTCTCGGCTCTGGGGCAACCAGCAAATGCGCCGGCGGAGTTAGGGCGCAATTTACTACTCGTATAAATATAGAAATGTCGATGAAATCCGAATCTTTGCTGGTTCATTTTGAAGAAGATACCGGTTACCCGGCCATTTTTGATCAAGTTGGATATATGTTTCTTATATCTGATGAAATTGAATTGGAAACTTTTTCCAAAGCGGTAGAACTGCAACGTTCACTGGGACTAAAAGTTGACCTGATTGATCCGTCAGAAATTAATAAAATTGCCCCCCCTGTCAGGACTGACGACATAATCAAGGCCACCTTCTGCAAAGATGATGGGCTGGCCGACCCCAATGATTTAATTCAAGGGTATTCCACCGCGGCCCGCAAGCAAGGAGTTGAAATATTGATTGAAACAGAGGTCACTGGTCTAAAAATCGCCGGTGATAAAATTACCGGGGTTAAAACCAATAAGGGCGATATTGACACTCCACTCATCATAAATGCCGCCGGTCCATTTGCTAAGGTTGTGGGCCAAATGGCAGGTATTGCTATTCCAGTTGAGCCGATCAAACGTCAAATTGTGACTACCGGCGCTCTTGACTACATTCCCCATACATTTCCAATGGTGGTTGATGTCAAATCAGGGTTATATTTCCATAAAGAATCGCCCGGGCTTCTTCTTGGGTGGGCAGACAAATCAGTTCAGCCGGGATTCGATATTTCGATCGATCCGGATTACACCGATGCCATTTTAATTAGAGCTTTAGAGCGTGTTCCTCAACTTGAGACTGCCAAGGTTTCCAAAAGCTGGGCAGGCCTTTATGAAACCACTCCCGACCATCACGCCATTATTGGCTTTGCTCCGGATATTACCGGAATGTTTCTCAACGTTGGATTTTCTGGCCACGGGATGATGCATGCTCCCGCGGCGGGCTTGGTCGCGGCAGAAATAATCTGCGGCAAGAAACCCTCAATTGATATTTCACCCCTTTCGCCTCTTAGATTTGCAAAAGGCGCCATCCATGAAGAGACAAATGTAATATAGTTCAATCAGGCCTATTGAGAATTATCATATTTCATGAAAAGGGATATCAAGAAACAGATTTACAAATGAAACTCAATTACATATAATATAAATCTTTAGAAAAATATGGGGTTGGGTATAGAAATATATTCGTAATCCCAAGGGAAAAAATTTGTATTTGATATAGCGGGTATTTTATGGCTAAGATGAATCCTGAAGATATTAAAGTTATATTGGCAACTGATTGCGGATCAACAACTACCAAGGCAATTTTAATTGAAAAGCGCGACGGTGAATATCGCCTTATAGTACGTGGTGAGGCGCCGACTACAGTGGAAGCTCCTTTTGAGGATGTCACTAAGGGTGTTTTAAATGCGGTTGGGGAAGTTGAAGAGCTTTCCGGCAGGAAGTTATTAGATGAGAATGAAAAAATAATCACTCCTGCCAATGGGAATGTGGGGACGGATATCTATATATCCACTTCGTCTGCCGGAGGTGGTCTCCAGATGATGGTGGCCGGTGTTGTTCGCTCCATGACGGCCGAATCCGCAGAGCGCGCCGCTCTTGGCGCTGGAGCCATTGTGATGGATGTTATTGCATCCAATGACAAACGTCTCCCCCATCAGCAAATTGAAAGAATCAGACATTTGCGGCCGGATATGATTCTCCTTTCGGGCGGTATCGATGGCGGAACCACAACACATGTAGTTGAAATTGCGGAATTAATTTCCGCCGCCGATCCCAAACCGAGACTTGGTTCCGGTTATCAGCTCCCGATTATTTACGCCGGAAATAAAGAAGCCACCGAGGCCGTAAAACAAACTCTGGCTCACAAAGTGGATCTGCGCACTGTCCCGAATATTCGACCCGTGCTCGAAAGGGAAAATCTCGGCCCTGCTCGTGAGGAAATCCATGAACTTTTCATGGAGCATGTCATGGCTCAAGCTCCGGGTTACCGCAAGCTGATGTCTTGGGCGGATGCACCAATTATGCCCACCCCTGGCGCAGTCGGTCTCATCATTAAGATCATTGCCGACATGGAAGGAATTGAAGCGGTTGGCGTTGACATCGGCGGGGCTACCACAGATGTTTTTTCAGTATTTCGTCCTGAAGGAAGTGAGGGCGTATTTAACAGAACCGTATCGGCCAATCTTGGAATGAGTTATTCCATTTCAAATGTATTTGCCGAAGCGACTCTCCCCATGGTTATGAGGTGGGCGCCATTCCACATGGATGAGCGGGATCTCCGGAATCGTGTTAAAAATAAAATGATCCGTCCTACAACTATTCCTCAATCGATGGAAGAACTCATTTTTGAGCAAGCTATTGCCAAAGAGGCCCTGAGATTAGCTTTTATTCAGCACAAAAATTTTGCAACAGTACTAAAAGGCGTACAACAGCAGAGAACCATTGCCGATGCCTTTGAGCAAACCGCCTCAGGTGCAACTATTGTCAACATGATGAGTCTCGATATTCTTGTCGGCTCCGGCGGGGTTCTCTCCCATGCTCCTCGAAGACAGCAATCGGCCTTGATGCTTATCGATGCTTTTCTGCCAGAGGGAATTACCCGACTTGCGGTTGACTCTATATTTATGATGCCACAGCTTGGGGTTCTTTCTACCGTACAGAAACAGGCCGCAACCGAAGTGTTCAACAAGGATTGCTTGATTCACCTTGGCGCTTGCGTTGCGCCGATTGGCGAGGTAAAAAAACCAGGCCCGATGATGAATTATAAAATTAATATCCCGGACGGAAAAGTTGAAGGAACTCTCGAATTCGGTCAGATGAAATTGATAAAACTCGGATTCGATGAAAAGGGAAATCCCCTGAAGGCAAAAGCTGAACTTGATCCCTTAAAAGGATTTGACCTTGGACACGGCAAGGGCGCTAAATTCGAAACTGAATTGTCCGGCGGCGTCGTAGGAATTATTCTTGATGGCCGTGGCCGTCCTTTCATATTGCCTGAAGATGACAACACCAGAGTGGCAAAACTGAAAGAGTGGATGCTTGAACTGGATATCTACCCCAAGAAAGCCTTAGAGCGTCTGTAATGAAGAAGCTTTCCCTTTCCATATTTATAGCCTTCATTTTCATTGCACCTTGCTATGCCAATCTTTTTGTCGATTGGCGCGGCGGATTTTATGTCAATTACCCTAATGACTGGTTTCATGTTAATTATCAGACGGTGAGTAAATTTTTGCTGACTCAGGGTGTCAATTCTGACCAATTTGACTATGATGCCGTTCTTGCGCAAAAATCCGAAGGACTTTTCTTCAACAATCCTTACATTTTTATCGTTTCGCATCCCATGGAACAGATGAATCAAAAAATCATTGATTCTGTTATCAAGTCAATATCCGAAGAGCACGAGAGCGCTGTTATGACGGCTTCTCTAAATTCCAATGCCACTCTCGAACGTAACAAACCAATATATGACAAAGCATTAAATGCTATTGCGATTGAAACTAAAATAGTTACTCCTGTGGCCGACAAAGTCTCTCTGGATATAAGAAAATTCCATGATAAGGGAATGGCTCAATTCCTATGTTATTCGCCGCGTGATATGTATGAGCAAGCCCGCCCCATTTTCTTGAGCATAGTTAATTCATTTTCCACCAAAGATATTGATAAAATGGCCCCTCCTGAGAGCCTAAAAGTTGTTGATTTGGCAGACAGAAAAGATGCATCCAATATTGAATCAGATATTAAAATTGATGCTGATGGCAAGGCTGATTTTAACTCAGAAATCGCTTCTTCATCAGATGAAAAGAAGTATTATATTTTAATTTTGGCCGGATTAATAATCGGCGCCATATTAATTTTCGCAAAGAAGAGGAAAAAATAGATTTATTGATTACAATAAATCAATGAGGCATTTCTATGGGTCATGCATATACTCCAGGACTAAAAGTAACAGAAAAAATACTTGTCACCAAAAACAGAATTCTCCCCCTTAAAGGTGAAGTAATCGTAAAAAAAGGCGATAGGGTAAAGCCTGATGATGTCGTTGCCAGAACGCATCTCCCGGGAACCGTAGAGCCGGTAAATGTCGCTAATATATTAGGCCTTCCCCCCGAAGATATCAGCGAAGCCATGCTTAAAAAGCAGGGCGATCCGGTAAAAGAAGGCGAACTGATTGCCCGCTCAAAATCCTTCTTTGGCCTATTCAAATCCGAATGCAAGGCCAAAATATCCGGAACGGTTGAATCGATCTCGCATGTCACCGGTCAGGTGCTTTTAAGAGGCGCCCCTATTCCGGTCGAGGTAAAAGCCTATGTCACCGGTGAAGTTGTCGATATATTCGAAAAAGAGGGCGTTGCCATATCAACATGGGGTTCTTTCATTCAGGGAATTTTTGGAATTGGCGGTGAAACCCACGGTGAGATCAAAATAGTTGTTCCAGATAACACTGCTATTCTTACCGACAAGTTGATAAATGAAAGCTGTAAAGGGAAAGTCATCGTCGGGGGCTCAATGGTTACGGCAGATGCCATCAAGATGGCCGCCAAAGTTGGCGCCGCTGGAATCGTTACCGGTGGTTTCGATGACAAGGATCTTCGGGACTTTCTGGGATATGACCTGGGGGTTGCTATTACCGGTTCGGAAGAAATCGGCATTAGTCTGATAGTTACGGAAGGATTTGGCCAGATAAACATGGCCCAGAAAACTTTTGACCTTCTGAGGTCCAAAGAGGGAAAACTCGCATGCATAAATGGCGCCACCCAAATACGCGCCGGTGTCATCAGGCCTGAAGTCATTATTCCCTTTGAATTTGATATTCATTCCAAATCCACCAAGTCCGATTTTCGCGAACTGGGCCTGCGGGCAGGATCACCTGTCAGGGTCATCAGACATCCGTATTTTGGCCAGCTTGGTACTGTCATTGACCTTCCTGCCCCTTTAATGCAACTTGGTTCTGAATCGCACGCCCGTGTCCTTGAGGTTGAGTTTAAGGATGGCGTAAGGGCAGTCGTACCCCGGGCCAATGTGGAAATGATTGAATCATAAACGCAATCGGATTGCAGAATTTATTCGAATAGGATTCATTGGCCCACTGCCCGGTGGGCCATTTTTTACTCCGGAATATCTTTCATTTACAATCCGCTTTTTGTTGACTCAAGATATTTTAGGCCGTATTATTGCCAAACAAATGGCTGATAAAATGACCCTACAATCAAATTCGCCCTTTTGGCATGTTTGAGCGTAAAAAAATAGGAAAATTATGGGAATAAATATAGCACTGCCATTGTATATATTTTCAGGTGGAATATGGCAAATTATTGGACAAACTGGAGCCTTCGGGTTATTCATTCTAATTGTTTTAATAGTAATGTCCCTGATTTCTTGGGGGATCATGTTTAACAAATGGCGCCTATATAAGAAGGTCGAAGTGCAAAATACCATTCTTATCAGCTCTTTCAGAAGGGCCAAAAAGTTTTCGGAAGTCTTTAATCAAGCCAACTCTTTGCGTCTTTCCCCGTTGGCTGGTATTTTTGTCGCCGGATATAATGAAATAAAAGACCTCATGGCCATTAAAGGGAATGAAAATCCCGCTCCGCCTGAAAAATCGCCGCTTAATTCCGATGAAATATCAACCGTTGAAATGACCCTTGAGCGCGTGGCGGCTGAAGAAATAAGCAAGCTTGAAAGATATATCGTCTTTCTCGCCACGACTGCCAACGCCTCTCCATTTCTTGGACTACTTGGTACTGTTGTGGGCGTTATGAATGCTTTTTGGTCCATTGGAGAGCGAGGTTCCGCTTCTCTGGCCGTTGTGGCCCCAGGCATTGCCGAAGCGCTTTTGGCCACCATTGTCGGGCTTGGAGCTGCCATTCCTGCTGTAATCGGATTCAACTGGGCTAATAATAAATTGAAAATATTTTATGATAGGGCATCCAACTTCAATCTCGAATTTCTCACACGGGTAAAAAAGGAATTGGGCTGATGCGTCATCGGGAATACAGAAGCATGGCCGAAATTAATGTCACCAACTTGGTTGATGTTGTCCTCGTGCTTTTGATTATTTTTATGATTTCCGCTCCTTTACTTCAATCCGGCATTGAAGTTGACCTGCCCAAAACCAAGACCGCCGCTCTTGACGAACAGGCCGAGGGAGTTGTGCTCACTATTGATAAAAAGGGAGGCCTCTTTATCAACGATGTTTGGACACACCTTGAAAATTTTGAGCCAAACCTTGATAAGGAATTGAAAAAGGCCAATCGATCATCCGTCTTTTTGAGAGCTGATTCACTAGTTCCTTATGGCGTAGTGGTTGAAATAATCGGCCGTATGAAAGCAATGGGTATCGAGGAATTGGGGCTGATTACCACCAAAGATGAAGGCAAAAAGGATAAGAAACAATGAGAACCGATCTTTTGTTATCATTGATTCTTCATATTCTGGCTTTGGTGGCGCTCCTTATAGGTACGCCATTTAATCCAAAAGTGAAAATTGATACCGATGATGTCATTAAGGTCAGTTTAGCTTCTATGCCTTCCAATCGCCTTGCCGCCGCCAAACCCGCCATAGTCTCCAAACCGATTATCGCCGAAGAAACACCCGCATTGGTCCCTGATTCCAAGAGCTCACAAAAGGCCAAATCGATTGAAAAGCCTAAACCAAAGAAAAAGGAAGAAAAGAAGAAAAAGACCGCTCTTGAAAAAGGGCTTGAGGAAAAACTCGGTGTCGAGGGTGGAGTAAAGGACGTCAGTGAAAATCTCGGTATCGGGTCGCCTTTTGGCGGAGCCGCCATTGACAATGCTTCATTTGATTATCCATATTGGTTCATTCAGGCCTTTACTAAAATCGAAAGAAACTGGAGTAATCCCGTTTATGCCAACCAACCGATGATTTGTATTATCTATTTTCAGGTAATTCGTAGTGGACGAATCATAAAAATCGAAATCGAACAACCATCCGGAATTGACACATTTGACCGCGCCTGCGAGCGGGCGGTCAAGCTTTCAGAGCCTCTCCCCCCGCTACCGGATGATTTCTCCGATGAAATAATCGGTATTCACCTTGAATTTCCATACGTGCCCCAATGAAAAAATCTATAATATTGGCCATATTAATTTTTTGCATGTTCTTATTCTATACAATTCCAGCCGCCCAGTCAGTTCGCGATGTGCGCGGAAGACTAACAGAAAAAACCTCTTACGAACCTACAAAAATTGCCATTGAAGAGACAAGATATGTCGGCATTGACTATATTACTGCCAATGATTCCATCATCATGCGCAACTGCGCCGCTATTTTGAGAAATGATATAGACTTTTCCCCATTCTTTGAAATTGTTGTAATTGATTCCTTTCTAATGAAACATATGGAAATTGATGAAATGAATTTATTGGCATGGAAATGGCTCGGCTCGGCTTATTTGGTTCGCCTTGAAGCTGAATTTCCCGAAAATAAAATTCGCCTAAAATACCGTCTCCTGACAACTGAATCGGAAAAAGAGATAAAAAAAGACCAGTATGAGACTGACAAAAAGGATTATAGAACTCTTGTTCACAAAATAGCCAATGATATAATTAAAGCTCTTACCGGTGATGATGGCATATTTTTAAGCAAAATCGTTTATATCAGACAAGTAAATGGGGACAAAGAAATGTTCATTTCCGATTATGATGGGTATAATGAACGGCAATTGACATTCAATAAATCAATCAATATCTCCCCTGCCGTTTCTCCCGACGGCGAATATATTTATTTCACCAGTTTTCAGGATGGTTATCCCAAACTCTATATGTACTCCCTATCTTCAAATTCAAGTGATCTTATAGCAGGATATCCGGGAATTAATGCCTCACCGGCCGTCTCTCCCGATGGCAAATATATCGCCTGTGTTTTATCAAAAGATGGTAATTCGGAAATATATCTCCTTGACCGCAAGGGCAAAATTGTTCGCCGTTTGACCAATAGCTGGGCGATTGAATCATCACCAACGTGGTCGCCCGACGGCAAAGAAATTGCCTTTACATCTGACCGTACCGGTTCGCCCCAGATTTACATCATGGATGCCGAGGGCTTAAATATAAGAAGGATAACCTTTGAGGGAAAATATAATGATTCCCCTTACTGGTCGTTTCGAGGCGATAGAATTGTCTATGTGAGCAGGGATAAAATTTTCCGAGTTTGTTCAATTGATGTAACAGGCCGGGATTATAAAGTTTTGGCGGCCATAGGTGACAATGAAAATCCGCATTTTTCGCCGGATGGCAATCATATAATTTTCTCATCAAATCGACTTGGGCCGCAAGACATTTACATAATGGACCTTTTTGGCCGAACCCAGACAAGAATTACAGCCAAAGGAAACTGCTCCAATCCCTTTTGGATGCCTTATAAAAAATAGATATGGAATTGACTATTTATATCACAAAATTTGCGAAAATTTATATTTTTTGTTGACCCTTGTATTGAAATTTTTTAATATTAGCCGAAACCAATGCAAAAGAAACCATATATAAATAACTATTCAAGGAGGAACAGATGAAGAGACTGCTTTTACTATCTCTGATAGCAGTGACCTTGCTTCTTTTCTATGGATGTGGAACAAAGCCGAAACCGGTGGAGGAAGTTCCGCCAGTTGAGGAAACAAAACCGCAGATTCCAGCGGAACCAAAAGTAGAGACTCCGCCGGAACCCGAAATCAAAAAGATAACCGAATCGGATTTCATGATTGTCTATTTTGATTTCGACAAGTATAATTTGGTCGATTCCGCCAAAAGAGCGCTTGATCAAAATGCTCAGATACTAAAGGAAAATTCCAGTATCATTGTCCAGATTGAAGGGCATTGTGATGAACGCGGTACTATCGAGTATAACCTTTCTCTTGGCGAAAAACGTGCCACATCGGCCAAGAAATATTTGAAAGACCTTGGCATTGATGATAATCGACTCCAGACGATAAGCTACGGGAAAGAAAGACCGGTGGTTTTTGGCCAGGATGAAATCTCTTGGGCTAAGAATCGTCGGGATGAGTTTAAAATCATTTCACAATAGACCCAACAAAATGATTGGTCATAAAACAACGCAGGCCGCCATATTCCTTATGGCGGCTTTGTTTCTTTTTGGCGGCTGTGCCACAAAAAAGGATATAATGAGGCTTGAAACTAAAACTGATTATATTCAAAGCGACCAGCGCCAAATGAAAGAAACTGTCCAGCGCCTTGACTCTCTAATAAACTCTGATTCTCAGGCATCCAGACAATTGCGCGCTGAAATCAGAAGCGCCGTCAATGACCTTATCGAGCAATTCCAAATTATGCAGGCCAATATGAATGACTTGCAAGATAAGGTTAATCTTATTGTTCAGGGACAATCAGGGCGCACTCAGGTAATAATGCCGCCCAAATTGCCGGACAGCTCTAAAGATTCCAGCGGCGTTATTTCTCCTCCTCCCGGCGTCGATTGTCAAGTGCTTTATGATGATGCCTTTGTGAATATCCGGCGTGGCCAGTATGAGGATGCCGCAAAGGGATTTGGCGATTATCTTAAATTCTGTAGCACACAGGAGCTTGTCCCTGATGCTTATTATTGGCTGGGAGAATCCTATTATTCCTTGGAAAGATATAAAGAGGCAATTATCGAATTCGACAAGGTGGTTAAGGACTTCCCCAACTCCAAAAAGCGCTCCGCCGCTATGTTTAAAATGGCCCGCTGTAATGAAGAACTCGGGCAAAAAAAAGATGCCAAATCAATTTACAACAAAATTATAAGCGACTATCCCAATACACTGGAGGCTTCTCAGGCCAAAGAACGTCTCAAAGAGCTGAAATAAAATGTCGCTGGAGGCGCCAAAAGTCAAAGTTGCACCCCCGACCGGTCTGCTCCCCCACGGTCGGGGTTTTTATCAATTGGAAGAGGAGGTTTTGTACCTTCCCATCGAATATCAAAGCGAAAAAGCAAAATTCTTTTCATATCTTGAATCAGGAGACATTTCTCTACAATTTGGCCGCGAAGGACGCCTGATATTTATCGAGCTCACTCTCCCGCGTCGTCGATGGATTTATCTTCCCGGTCTTTCCCCCTTGGATAACATTGCCGGCGGCGACATAAGATTTCTCGACTTCAGGCAGGAAATCGCCAACCCTTCGGTATTCTGCGATCAATTCCGCCAAAATATTTTTATCTGTTTCGGTGATATAATTCCAACCACAAATTACTATCTGGCTCAAAACCTAATTGGTCAAATATCCGCCAGCGAGCATCTCATTTCAATTTTTGTTTCCGATATTGTCGATGATATCGCCGGCCGTGAAATTGCCGCATGGCGAAAAACTCTGCGTTCAGCTATCAGACAACCCATCCTTTCCCCTTTCTAATTCCGAATCCCCCATTAGGTTTTCGACTGATAAAATAAAAGGGTCTGCCGCTGGGACAGACCCGGTGGCTCCGTGGAGCCAAACCTTCGAGACAGTTGTCTCTTACTGGGAGTTGACAGACAACCGCCAATTGAGTACATTATATTATATAAATAATATTAAAAATATTTTCTGTCAAGGGCTATTTATGCATATTAAAGATGCGATTGTGTTGGGACTTGATATCGGTCCAAATTCCATTGGATGGGCTCTATTTCAATTCAAAGATGGAAAACCGGATCAATTATTAAAAAATGGCTCACGTGTATTTGAAGCCGGATTAGATGACCTTGAAACCGACGGCAAGGGAAAATCAAGAAATACTGCACGACGGGATGCACGGGGGCATCGGCGTCTTTTAGAACGCCGGGCTCGCCGCATTAGAAATCTGGCCGACACATTGCAAAAAGTGGGACTGTTCCCCGAAGGCGATATGGAGGATGCCAATGAACGCCATCACATATTGGTTGATTTGGATATACAGCTTGGCTCTCCATATAAATTAAGGGCGCGGGCGTTGAATGAAAAATTAAATCCCGTGGAGCTCGGTCGTACATTATTTCATCTCGCTCAAAGAAGAGGCTTTCTCAGCAATCGCAAATCCGCCCCCAAGAAAGCGGAAGAGGATGGAAAAGTTAAGAGTGCAATAAGCGAATTATCTCAAAAAATGGAACAGGAAGGGGCGCGAACTCTGGGAGAATATTTTTCCAAAATCGACCCACGGAACGAGCCAATTCGCGGAAGATATACTTCAAGAAAAATGTATCAAGACGAATTCGAGGCAATTTGGAAAACACAGGCTATACACTATCCAGAATTGCTTACCGATACTTTGAAGAAAAAAATAGAGCATCATATTTTCTTTCAGCGACCCCTCAAGTCGGTAAGCCATCTAATTGGCAAATGTGAGCTTGAGAAAGGTCGCAAAAGAGCCCCATGGGCTCTGCTTTGCGCACAAAGGTTTCGATATCTGCAAAAGGTCAATGATCTGAAAATTTTGGGGGAGATTGATGAAACTGGCCTTTCTGACGACCAAAGAAAAATTCTCATCGATTATCTTGAATTAAATGGCGATGCCAAGTTTCCCAAAATCCGCAAAATTCTTAATCTTCCCAAAACAACCAAATTCAACCTTGAAGCCGGAGGTGAAGAAAAAGTCCCCGGCAATCGGACGGCGTCTAAAGTAATAAAGATATTTGGTTGGGAGCGGTGGCAAGAATTATCAGAAGAACAACGGCAGGCCATAGTTGAGGATTGGCGCAGTATTAATAAGGAGGAAACTCTAAAAAATAGAGGTAGGAATCATTGGGGACTTGATGAAGATGCGGCTGAAAATTTCGCCAATATAAATTTAGAGGATGGCTACTGCGGATTCTCCCGTCAGGCGATTTCCAAATTATTGCCATATCTTGAAAAAGCCGTTCCTCTGCAAACAGCTATCCGCGAATTATATCCTGAACGTTGGGAAAGAAAGGGGCAAATTGTTGAATTACTTCCACGCGTGAAATCGGAATATCTGCCCGAATTGCGCAATCCCATTGTAGAAAGAGCTTTGACAGAGGTGCGCCGGGTGGTAAATTCCATTATTGGCCGATATGGCAAACCGGATTATATCCATATCGAAATGGGGCGTGAGTTAAGGCAAACTGCCAAACAAAGAGAAGATGTCTGGAAAAAAAATCGGGCCAATGAAAGGGACCGAATTGCTGCCGCTGAGCGTTTGCTTAAAGAGGCAGAAATTGAAAATCCGTCGAGAGATGATATCCTGAAAATTATCCTTGCCAACGAATGTGACTGGATCTGTCCCTATACCGGCACAGGATTTAATTTAACGGATATTATCGGTGAATTTCCCCAATTCGATATTGAACATATCATTCCCTTTGACCGTTGTCTTGATGATTCCTTCATGAATAAAACGCTTTGCCGCGCGGAAGAAAACCGCAAGATCAAGCATAATTGTACGCCCTATGAAGCATACAATGGAACCAAAAAATGGGACGGGATTATTCAGCGTATCAAGAATTTCAAGGGGAAAGCCGCGCGGGAAAAATTAAGACGGTTCATGATGAATACCGAAGAAGTTGCACAAATGCTCGGTGACGACTTCACCAGCCGCCAGCTTAATGACACCCGTTGGACCGCCAAGTGGGCCAAACAATATATTGGTCTCTTATACGGCGGCGCCGATGCGGATGGTATTGATGCCTCCGGGAAACGACGCATTTTTGCCATACCCTCCGGCCGTATCACTGCCCACATGCGTAATGCTCTTGGATTAAATGGCATTCTTGGCGACGGACCGGGCAAAACCCGAGACGACCATCGGCATCATGCGGTTGATGCCATTGTCGTTGCCCTCATCGATCAATCTTTTGTAAAAATACTCTCCGATTCGGCCCGGCGGGCCTCACTGGTAGGAAAAAGGCTTCTGGATAAATTGCCGCCTCCTTATGAAGGCTTTTTCGAACAAGTGCGGGATAACATAAACAAAACTATAACATCGCACCGTGTTTCCAAGCGAGTACGCGGGGCTTTGCATGAAGAAACATTCTATGGCAAACCCCGAAAGGAGGAAAAAGGGAAACAATATGTGCATAAAAGAATTCCCATTGAAAAATTAAAAAACATCGAGGATATTGTTGATCCCGCCATTCGTAATTGCATAAAACAAAAACTTGCAGAAATCGGCAAGGAACCCAAGGAAGCCTTCAAAGATCCCCTAAATCATCCCGTTCACATGGCTGGTGATAGGGAATTGCGGATTCATAGAGTTCGCATTCGACAGAATGCCGGGCAGATATTCCCGGTTGGCCAAGGCTCGCGGCTTAGATATGTGGAAACAGACCGGAATCATCATATTGCCATTTATGAGATGAAAGATAAGAAGGGGAACATTAAATGGGATGGCGAGGTAGTAAATTTATATGAAGCTTATCAGAGATTGAAAAATGGCAAGCCAATTGTGAATGGCAACTTGGGTGAGGAGAAAAAGTTCCTCTTTTCGCTCGCAAATGGCGAAATTATTGAGTTGCATGACAAAAGTGGAAAAGAATTATATGTTGTGCGCTCAATGGACAAAGGAAGCAGGCAGATCAGATTTGTGCCAATTAATGACGCCCGGAAGTTGGGCGATATTGGAAAGATAGGCCTGACCGCGCCGCCGGATTCCTTGCGAAAACGCCATTGCAAAAAGATGATTGTAACCCCTCTTGGTGAAATAAGATATGCTAATGACTGAGGTAGCCAATAAAATATAAGATTGAATGGTCGATAATATGACTATCAATGGAAAAGAGAATTATCGACCTTTCGGAAGAGCCGGCCTC
>JAGVEJ010000073.1 GCA_020058225.1 Candidatus Zixiibacteriota bacterium
ACAATTATTGCTGTTGGAAATCAATTTTATATATGGTTTGATACGATTGTCGGAATGATCTGTTTCATAGAAGGAGATTTAATTTTTTTCTTCAAATGCGCCGGCGGGTACGCACCGCTGTTCAGGAAATTATTGAGGCAAAATAGACCATAGGTCAGCATATTGGAGCTGGGCGTTATCCGGCATTTTCCCACCACGGCAAATATTTCTGCCGACCGGCAATGATATGCTTTCAAATAAAGTATAAAATCTATTTCCTCCTGATACCAAACATCTTCGGTAATGGAATAAATAATAATAACATAAGTCCGAAAACACAGACAATGGTTGCACCGGGAGGAGTATCAAGAATAAAAGAGAGTATCAATCCCAGCGCAGACCCAATCAGGCCAAAGACCCATCCCAGTATAAGCCGAATGCCGATTTTATCTGTCTGTAAGGCCGCAAAAACCGATGGAACCACTAGAAAGATAAAAACCAATAGGACGCCACAGATTTTTACCGAACTCGTCACAACCACGCCAAAGGATGCATAAAAAAGAAATTCCCAAAGATATCTGCGAGGCGCTGTTCGAAACTGGTCAAACGATAATTCCAGAAATTTATTCCGCCACAGATAATGAAAAAGCCCGACTATAAAATAGACGCCAGCCGTCTTCAAAACGACGGCTGGCGAGACAGTCAGAATACTCCCTATCAATATAAATCGAATATGCTCGGCGCCTTCCGGGGCATGACTGACTGCCATAATGGCCGCCCCAGAGCTAACAGCATATACTATTCCAATTATTGCTTCTTGGGGAATTTTAGTTTCGATTTTGCAGGTGAATGAAAATGTGGCGGCGCCGATCAGGGCAAACCCAAGTGAAAATAAATATGCTATTTCGCTGTCTAACTCAAATCCGAGCAAAAAGGCCATTGTGGTTCCAAGGGCGGCAATCTGAGCAAGAGAAAGATCAACGAAAATTATTCCCCGCCGGATAACATGAAGACCAAAATAAACATGGATTCCGACAAGGATTAAACAAGCCAAAAACGGCCAGAGTATAAATTCCAACATTCCATTCATTTTTCCGCCTGAAGCAGTGCTTCGATATTTCCACATAACCAATCAATATATGATTCATTTTCGTGGCGACCACCGATCGATGGGTAGAGAGTGACAACTCCGGCGCCGGTTGCCATGGTTATTTTTTCAGGAACACGTCTATCGAAGTAAGGTTCCATTGCTATTACTTTTATCTGATGACCTTTGATCAAATCAATTATCTCCGCCATATGCGAAGGCGAAGGAGCAACCCCGGGATACTTCTCAATAAAACCGGCTAATTTAATACCGAAATATTCGGCGAAATATGGCCATGAATTATGATAGGTTATAATCTCGATCCCCTTTAAAGAGGACGCCATATCTTTTATGCTGGTTATTTGGCTATTTAATTCGGCCAAATATCTCTCGCGATTCTGTCCGAATATTGTTGCATTGCGAGGATCAACTTCACTAAGCCCTTCCGCAATCGCTTGAGTAATCGGGGCAATGTTCTCTGGGGTTAGCCAATAATGAGGATTGCCAAAACGATGCAAGTCGCTATATGATGCATCGGCCTTAAAAGACGGCACCTCCAACGGTTTAATATATTTCGAACAGTCAACAATCTTTGCCTTGTTATTGCGGGAACCATCAATTATGCGATCCATCCACATATCCAGTTCCAATCCGATTTTCAATATCAAACCGGCATCTCCGGTTTTCACCATATAACTGGGGCGGACTTCAACAAAATGCAAATCAGCAGAGGGGCTGGCAATACTGGAGACCTCAACCAAATTTCCTCCGACTTTTTTCGCAAAATAAGCCAAATCACTGGTTGAAGTTACGACTTTAACACTGCCCAGCAGATTCAGGGGGAGCGCCAAAAGTAACACTATAAAGGATATTATTAATGTTTTCATCATATTCTCCTAAAAGTTATGCGGCTGGTGTGGTCCCAATGAAAAAACCAATTGGGCTGTCAATGTCCAAAATCCAGCAGTCTCTTTGGGCCTTGTCCAATTACCTACAAGCCGTACAAGGCTGGTCTCTTCAATAGGTGAGAATCCGACAAATGCCCCGGTACGCCAACTATTGCGGTTCTTGTCAAGATTCCCCTGTGTATATTCAAATATGGAACCGACGTTATATTTCTGGCAAAAATGAAAATCAATATAGCCATATCCACCATAGGAAATCAGTTGGCCACCATCAGATTTTTCCCGATGATTGTACAACCCTTCGGCCTCCACCGTCAAAGATATATTCCGATTAGGTTTCCATTTATATTTCATATCAATGCCATAGACCCATGCATGGAGTCTATCTTCTGCATTATATTCGGCGGTTGCAAATGAAGCCCCGGCCGCCAATTCCGCATATTCGGAAACCGCCGCCGAGGATGTCAATCGACCAAAAAATCCAGGTTTTATTCTGGGTTTACCGGAGTCGGCATCTTCCTCTTCCTCGATAGAATCATCTTCTGATTTAAGAATATCTCCCTTCAGTACTGCCCCCATAAATTCAGTGTATAGGCTTCCGGTTGGGATAATAAATGATGTCCTAATCGCCATATCATTTAGGCCTTCTTCCCCAAAGAACTCCTCGTGAGGCAAAGGCTGGAATATAAATGAATAAGCATGCGGGTGTACCGGATTGAGTCGTCCGAATTCCAATCTATATTTCCCGACCCGAAGATTTAGTCCTAATGGAAGCCCCCTCAATACCGTGGCATAAAATTCCTCAATTTCGGCATTGCCCCCTTCTTCCCATGCCAAAACGGCATCGGCTCGAGAATATGGATTCAGATATCCGGAAACCATCAGCTCCATATCAGGCGACTGAAGATTGAATTCCCTGCTCTCAATTGGGCGACCGGTATCGTTATGAGCGAAAGCACATATATTGCCGATTAAAGAAATATCGGGATTGAGTGTCGTTTGCGCCCTTATTGGGGATAGAAAAGAAAAAAGCAAAATTGCAAACAACATAATATTTTTTTTCATAAATAACCTCCAAGGATAAAAAATCCCCTTCAGAATTAATAAATTACAAATAGATGATATTTTGGGAAAACTAATGAGAAGAATATGGAGGCGCTCTATGCTTTATAAATTTAAATCCGGCGCGTGACAGCCAACATTCGGGAACAATGGAAATAAGATACCAAAAAGAATAAGCAAGAAAAATGGGGATTATATATTGAAAAACTGCATACAGAGTATAAAAAAACAGACAAATCGCACAATCGTTAGCATCTTCATTATGTTTATGATGGTGATAAGCGGAGAGAATAATATTCCCCGCCAATAGAGTAATGCCGGCGAGGAAAATGACATATATTGCAATTTGCCGGGCTTTTCGCATAACAAACTAATTACGCAAATATCTTATGGGGCGCAAGC
>JAGVEJ010000225.1 GCA_020058225.1 Candidatus Zixiibacteriota bacterium
TGATTTATTGGGAACGGCCATGGCCATTATAATATTGGGCTTAATCGGTCTGGCGGCGGGATTTTTCCCTGCATGGCGCGCCGCCAATCTACAGCCGGTTCAAGCGCTAAAATTATTCTGATATGAATCTGAGAATTATATACAATATTTTTATACGCGATTTCCGCAAACAGAAAAAGCGGATGACCCTGACAATTATCGCCATTACCTGGGGTACAATTTCAATAATGTTATTGCTGGCATTTGGCGAGGGACTAAAACTTCAAATGACAAGAAATCAAAAAGGACTGGGCGAAGGTATAGTAATATTATGGGGCGGACAAACTTCAATTCCCTTTGAAGGATTGGGGCGGGGACGAAGAATTCGCTTCAACGAAGAAGATGTTGCCTATCTTAAGAGAAGAATGCCGGAGTTAAAGAATGTCGCCGGAGAGTATGCGCGATGGGGGATAAATATTAGGTATAAGGATAAAGTCTTTGGCGAGCATCTTACGGGAATATATCCTTGTTATGAAGATATTCGTACTCATTATCCTCAGGGGGGAGGGAGATTTATTAATGAAATTGATATGCAACAAAAGCGCCGCGTTGTTTTTCTTGGAGATAAGCTAAAAGACAAACTCTTCGGCGGGGAAGATGCCATCGGCAAGCAGGTTCTGCTTAATTCCATACCATTTATAGTGATCGGCGTAATGCAAAAGAAACATCAAATGGGCATGTATAGCGGCCCTGATGACATGAAGGCATCGATACCGGCGACAACATTCGCGGCGATATTCGGCGACCAGTATATGAACCTTCTCATTTATCAGCCCAGAGAATTCAACAATATGAAAGGAATCGAAAAGCGAGTCTTTGAAGTAATGGGCGCCAAGCACAAATTTGATCCCAAAGATGAGCAGGCTATCTCTGTTTGGAATGTGGCAGAAGGCATGAAAGAACTGAATAATATTCTTTTCGGCATTCAACTATTTCTCGGATTGATTGGCGGCATGTCTCTTCTAATTGCCGGCGTAGGTGTTGCCAATATTATGTATGTATCAATCAAAGAGCGCACTCGGGAAATAGGAATCATAATGGCCATTGGGGCCAAGAAACAATATATTCTGACTCAGTTCCTGATTGAAGCCTTATCCATTACCTCGGTGGGAGGTTTCTTCGGAATGTCAATAAGCTATATCTTAACCGAGACTTTTAAGCTGATACCCATTGAAAGCGAAGTTCTCAGCTTCATGGGCCGCCCAACCGTTTCCCTTGATATAGGAATTATCGTCATAGTGATATTGGGAGCATTGGGTTTTGCCTCCGGAATTTTCCCCGCCATGAGAGCGGCATCAGTTAATCCGGTAGAATCGTTAAGATATGAATAGGATGAAATAAGAGGTTGATTATGATAGAGATGATTGAAGTAAGAAAAAAATATATCACAGGAAAGGTGGAATTCGAAGCCCTCAAAGGCTTGAATCTTATTATTGGAAAGAATGAATTTGTCTCCATTATGGGACCGTCAGGTTCGGGCAAATCCACCTTGATGAATATTATGGGATGCCTTGATGTTCCATCGGCAGGCGAATATCAACTTGACGGCGTCAATGTCAGAAATCTATCATCCAATCAGCTGGCCGAAATCCGAAATAAGAAAGTTGGCTTTGTCTTTCAATCGTTTAATTTGCTTCCTTATGCATCAGCATTTGAGAATATAGAAATTCCCTTGCTATTTGCCGGAATCAAAGGCCGTGCACGCCAAGATCGCGTAATTGAGTTGCTGTCGCAAGTAGGTTTGGCTAATAAGATATCCAACAAGCCAACCGAAATGTCGGGCGGTGAAATGCAAAGAGTCGCCATAGCCCGCGCTTTGGCCAACAAGCCCAATCTCATTTTGGCCGATGAACCGACCGGAAATCTTGATAGCAAATCCGGCGGGGAAATTATTGGCTTATTTAAAAAGCTTTGGGAGGAGGGGCATACCATTGTGATTATTACTCATGACCAAAATGTTGCTAATCAAACTTTGAGAACAATCCGTCTTAAGGACGGCATGATTGATAATGGCAACGGGAGTCATTCAAAATAAATGGCATTGCAAACAGCAATTAACTCTTCCCTGAAAAGGGACATGATTTTTTTGTTGATAATGATGGCCTTGATGGCTAAATAAAATATGGATTTTGGAAAACTCATATTTCGCTCTATCAGGATTTCATGGGGGAATAAGAATTTTTGGATACTTGGCTTTTTTGCATCATTTTTTGGTGGAAGCAGTATTTTTATCGGAGATGAGAATGAAATCCGGGCCACAGAATTTCTCTCTCAAAATCCTGCCTTTGTCGCCGTACTGGTTGGATATGCTATTCTGCTTTTGCTGTTTTTTATTATTATGCATTTAATTTGCACCGGTGGGTTGATCTCGACAATATCCAAAATGGAAAAAGGGCATAATCAGGGATTAAAAGAGTCATTTAAAATAGGCTCACAATTTTTCTTCCGGTTACTTCTTCTTTGGCTGATTGCCGTTGTTATAGGATTTTCCTCAATTGCCATGTTGGTTGCCCCTGCAGTTATAGCTTTTATGGCCTCATCGATATTGGGATATATATTTATTATGGTTTTTGTCCTTCTGGGATTCCCGATATTATTCTTTTTCTTCAGCCTATACTCATTGGCCCAAAGAGAAATAGTAATTGGACAAAAGGGGATTGTTGAGGGAATAGTGTCGGCATTTAAGCTCTTAAAAGAGCATCTATGGAAAAATTCCATTGCATTTTTAATCAGCTTCATAGCCGGCCTAATTCTTTTTTCAATCAATACCTTTCTAATATTAATGTTTGCCATTCCCCTGATTTTAGGGGCATTCTATAGTGGGACTCTTTTATTGATATTACTACTGGTGGAAATACCCTTTTTTATTGCCATTGCCATTATTCTTACCGGATTTTTCGGAACCCTTATGAACACGCTCTATACTTTATTTTATATCGAGCTTCGACGCCTTTCGCCGCCGACGTATCCAGTAATAGATACAAATAATGGCGCGGCCAATTTATCGTCCTAAGCAAATTATCACTTGATTTCAAACCGTTTTTCATTCTATTTACGCCTCATGAGAATAACTCTTATCGCCCTTTTTTTATTTCTGATTGCCTCGCTCGTATTCGCCCAGGCATATCCGGAAGATAATACCCTCCCATCATCAAATTCCGGTAGCGGCCTATTGCCGCAAATAGATTTTGAAATGGAGAATTATTATCTTGCCCATGCCTTCTACCGGGATTACGCCACGGGAGAATTTGATGTTAAGGCTGAAATAGCCTTAATCGACCGACGAAGCGCTCCGCTTATAGTCAAATGGGACAGCCTTGGCGACGCCATTTTGACTACGATTTCTGCGTTATCCGAAATCCCATGGAGGGAGCCAGTGATTAAAATCCATCTATTGAAATATTTGCCGGTATCCGGCATTTATGAACCACTGGCAATTCCGGTTGAGGGGGTAAAAATTGAGGGCAGAATTGAGGCCGTTCCATCCGGATGGTTTCAATTTCTTCAGCTTATTCAATATCTGGCCGGGCGCAATATTCTGCAATGCCGTTTCCACGGGTTTGAGCGGCCGTTAATTGCCGATCATCCCTTATTGGATCAGGGGATTTATCGCTTTGATATCATGGCCACGCATTTGGCATTATCCACTGTTAACAGAATAATACCGCCCGATTCCCTTGCTTTTATACTCAGTTCGGAAAGATGGAAGAAGCTAAATCCCGGCTGGGAATTATATAAGGACAATTTTGAAAAAAAATGGGCTTTATCAGCCGAAAAGCCATTGGTGAGCTATTTGGAGCAGGAACCATATAATTCGCCGCTTGTGGAATTGACTTCTGCGCCCAAGGAATCTGAAGAGATTGGAGGAAGGAAACCCTTAAAGAGAAAAAAAATCCCCTCCGAAGGCAAGGGAAGACTTGGTTTCTCGATCGTCCGCAGTCGCGGAGGAACTTTTGAGGTTACATTGATTGATAGTGAAAGGCTTGCCTATGCCTGCGGATTACGGGGCGGCGATAGAATCCAAAGAGTCAATGGCGAATTGGCGAAGAATCAGCGAGAATTAATGGAAAAAATTATCGATTCAATTGACGGCATTGGCGCCTATCTACTGATTTTAAGGGAAAAGGAATCCAAGGGCATATTGTTACAATCTGTGCCCAAATCGGATAATTTATAGACCATTATGCCAAATTCGCTCATCGCCGTATTATTCTTGACAAGGATTTATCCGAAAATATACACTGAACGAAAACTTGATGGAATTTGAGTATTAAATGACAGAACTCTCAGCGCTTCTTTCCAATAAAATCATCTTGTGGGGCGGCTTTAACCTTTTGGTTATCGCTATGTTAATTCTTGATTTGGGAGTTTTCCATAGAAATGACCATAAAATTTCAGTCAAAGAGAGTCTTATCTGGAGTGGTATTTGGATTATTGTTGCTCTGATATTTAATGTCGGAATTTACTTCTGGAAAGGTTCTGAAGTTGGGCTTCAATTTCTTACAGGATATTTGATTGAACGTTCGCTTAGCATTGATAATATTTTTGTATTTCTGCTTGTTTTCTCATATTTCAAGGTTCCTCAGAAATTCCAGTATAAAGTACTTTTTTGGGGGATATTGGGAGCCTTGATTTTTCGCGGCCTTTTTATAGGGCTGGGAACGCTTCTTATATTAAAATTTCATTGGATACTTTATATATTTGGGGTATTTCTTATTGTAACTGGCATCAAAATGGTGGTTGGCGAAGACAAAGAAATTGAGCCGGAAAAAAATCCGATATTGAAATTTATTCGCCGGTTTATTCCGATAAGTGATAAATATGCGGGGGGAAAGTTCTTCATTAAAAATGGCAGGAAAATAGTTGGCACCCCGCTATTCGTAGTGCTTGTGGTAGTCGAAACCACTGATGTTGTTTTTGCCATCGATTCCATTCCGGCCATTTTTGCCATTACGCTTGATCCATTTATTGTTTACACATCAAATGTTTTTGCCATCCTTGGCTTACGTGCCCTCTATTTTGCGCTCGCTGGATTGATGCAATTATTTTATTATTTGAAATACGCTCTCGGGGCAA
>JAGVEJ010000199.1 GCA_020058225.1 Candidatus Zixiibacteriota bacterium
ATAATATAATTTGTGAAATCAACGACCGCCCAATATTTGATATGGGCGGGGAATTTTCAGGATGCATTGGGGTATATGGTCGCAAAGGCTCAAAAATATTGGATATTTTTGATATGGTACAGATTATTTTATTGACAAAAATATTAAAAAAATCCGTAATTATATCATTAGATAACATAAACCAAATAACTCCAAGTAAGGAAGGTAATCAAAATGACCAAGGAAGAAATGATTGCCATGATTGCCAAGGACGCCAAAATCAACAAGCGTCAGGCGACGGAAGCCCTTAATAGCTTCTTCGGTAATGTCACCACCAATCTCAAGAAGGGGAAAAGAGTAAGCTTTGTGGGATTCGGGACATTTACCGTCTCCAAGCGCAAAGCTCGTGTCGGCCGCAATCCTCAGACAGGCGCCAAGATAAATATTCCGGCCACCAAAGTTCCGCATTTCCGCGCTGGCAAAGGACTAAGAGAGGCCGTCCGGAAGTAGCCATAAGCTTTTTGGATGAATCAAAGGCAGAGTTTACACTCTGCCTTTTTTTTATTTTTAATTGACCATAATGCTTTAGTAATATTATATGGTATATTGGGATAAGATATATGGCCGAAAGACGCAAAAAAAAGACACCGGACGGTAAGAAAAGAATTTTATTGGGGATTTTGCTGATATTACTTTCTCTTCTACTATTTATTTCTCTGGCTACCCATTCTTCCGTTGATGATCAGAATTTGCAGACTCAAATAAATCCCTTCAAAGCTCAATTTCAGAATCAGGCCGGAATTGCCGGTGCCTATGCTTCATATTTGCTGTTTTTCTTTTGCGGTTGGTTTTCGTATTTTTTGGCGCTTTTATTGACAATAATGGCTGTCAAGAGCATACCGTGGGAATGGAAATCGAAAATTACCCCTGTTCTCTGGATGCTGTTTACTTCTGGTATGGTAATTACCATGATGCTGAATGTCATTATCATCATGGATGCGGAATCATCAATTGATTATAAAAGCACTCATGGAGGATTTCTATTTTTCCATCTTACGCGGTATTTGATGAAAATTACCGGCGGTATAGGCTCCATTGTTTTATTGGGAACGGTTCTTATTGTGGGAATTGTATTACTTGGGTATAAATATGCTATTTTACATATTCCATTTAATTTGCCCTCATATTTGAATCCATTAAAAATCATCTGGGCGCCATTTCGCTGGTTGGGTATGCTTTTTGGATTCATTAAAAGAAAGGCAAGTCAGAGGCGTGAAGCCAAGAGAATTGCCCGTGAAGCCCGTATGGCAGAGGGCGCTGAGGAAGTATCCGAGGAATATGCTGAAGAATTGGTAGAGCGAAGTTCGGGAGAGAAGCCAAATTCCAAGGAAAAAAAGAAATCATCGCGGGGCAAGATAACCATGAAAAAATCCCCCATTAAAATTGGGGCTCAGACAGCGGACTATAAGTTTCCCGGATTGGAATTGCTTACAGATAATCCGGAGGATGGGGTTTCAGTAAATGCTGATGAGTTGGCGGCGACTGCGCGTTCGTTGAAAGATACACTTGAGACTTTTGGCGTAACCGTTGATGGCCAAATAGACAAATATCCCGGTCCCGTGATAACCCGATTTGAATTCAAGCCGGCGGCCGGTATAAAGGTTAATCAGATCACTAATCTTTCTGATGACCTCGCCTTGGCGCTTAGGGCCAAAAGAATTAGAATAATAGCTCCTATTCCCGGCAAAGCCGCCGTGGGAGTGGAAATCCCTAATGCCAAAGCCCGTATGGTTTATCTCAAGGAAATTATCGACTCTGAAGAATACACCAATGGTCGGATACGCTTGCCCTTAGCTTTGGGTAAGACTATCGCAGGAAAACCGTTTGTGACAGATTTGGGCAAGATGCCGCATTTGCTGATTGCCGGCGCTACCGGATCGGGCAAATCGGTCTGCATAAACGTATTGATAACCTCGCTAATGTACCGCCTTCACCCACGAGAATTGAAATTCATTTTTATCGATCCCAAAATGCTGGAGCTTTCTGTTTATGCGGGAATTCCATATTTGGCGCGGCCTGTGGTTACCAATCCCAAGAGAGCCGAAAAGGTTCTCGCTGATGCCGTAATTGAAATGGAAAATCGGTATAAAAAGTTGGCCGGGCAATCGGTTCGCAATATTGAAGATTTTAATGCGCGCCAAACCAATCCGGACGAGAAGCTTCCTTATATTGTAATTATTGTTGATGAGCTAGCCGACATGATGATGGCATCATCATCGACAAGGATAGAAGTACTGATTACTCGATTGGCTCAAATGGCGCGAGCGGTGGGAATTCATCTTATTTTGGCAACCCAAAGGCCATCGGTTGATGTCATAACCGGTCTGATAAAGGCAAATTTTTCGGCGCGGATAGCCTTTCAGGTGGCCACCAAAGTTGATTCCCGTACCATTCTTGATTGCAATGGGGCGGAGAAGCTTCTTGGCAATGGCGATTTACTCTTCCTGCAACCGGGACAGCCGGAACCGACGAGACTTCATGGTCCCTTTATCTCGGGACAAGAGACGGAAAATATTGTGAAATTTATCGCGGCACAATCTCCACAGCCGGAAAAAACGGTAGATGAACCGGAGAAACCTGATACAGAACAAGATGATGATATTGATTTGGACGATCCGCTATTTATGGAAGCCGCTGAGACGGTGGTAAGGCATAAGCAAGGTTCAGTTTCATTACTGCAGAGAAAACTGGGCATTGGATATCAGCGCGCCGCCAGACTTATAGATAAGTTGGAGGAAGCCGGAATTGTTTCCGCCTATGATGGTAGCAAGGCACGGGAGGTTCTGGTGGATAAGACATATTTGGAGCAGTTAAAATCCTCCCGCTCCCTAACAAATAAAAACTCCTGACCATTTTAAACGTATAAGGTGATATGAAAAAAATTATCAAGACAATGATTTATTCAGGATGCCTGTTATTAGCCATAAATATTGCGGCCGGCAGAGACCTATTCAGCAATATTAAGGATGAAATCACTTCCGCCAAAATGATAAGACTACAGGCTCAAATAATTATAAAATCCAAGATTTTTGAGAGCATTGATACCACATCCGGGATAATATCCATTGGCGATGATGGTCGTTATTGCGCCAAATTAGATAGTGACATCTATCTTTTTGATGGTCGTTGTATTTGGGAGGTATCTTATGAAAACAAACAGGCCACGAAACAATGCCTCAAGGACGGAGAAAGATTCCAAAATAGATTGTTCTTCTTAAAGGATATTGATGGTTATTATAATTCAAAAATGATCATAAAGGATTCAACTTATATTTTGACTTTGAAAGATAAGAAAGGGTCTGGGTTGCCGGATACTTTGACCGTTCTTACCGGTGGCGTTCATAACAAAATTTCCATGCTGAAATATTTTGACCTCAATGGCGACATGAATGAGGTTAATTTTAACAAATTGGATTGTTATGATATCGTCGATAGCGCCATATTCGAAATTCAACTTCCCGATTCAATTGAAGTTATTTCAATTCCGTGAACTCTAATGAAATTTTTCATTAAAAAGCTTGGTTGTCCCAAAAATGATGTCGATGGCGACTATATAGCAGGATTTTTAATCAGGGCTGGGCATCAAATAGTTACAGATGATATATCGGCTGATGCCGTGATAGTAAACACTTGCGGTTTTATTCTTCCCGCCAAAGAGGAATCGGTAGAAGAAATTCTCTATTATGAAAAAATGAAAAATGAGAGGAAGATTCAAAAGCTGTATGTAACCGGGTGTTTAGCCCAGCGGTATAAAGATGATCTGCAAAAGGAAATACCCGGCATAGATAATATCTTTGGGCTGGGTGGACATGAGCAGATGGTAGAAGCAGTCTCTAACATTGTTCCTATTAGAAACTTCGATGACAACCTTCAAAATAAATTTCCAAATCCAAAACTCAGACATATTGACACGGTTGTACCGTATGAGTATCTGAAGATTTCAGATGGATGCAATAGATTCTGCAGTTATTGCGCCATTCCCTTGATAAGAGGAAGATATCAAAGCCGTCCAATGAAAGATATAATTGAAGAAACTCAAATTCTTGCTGATACGGGGAAGAAGGAGATTATTCTTGTTTCACAAGAGGGAACCGGCTATGGCCATGATCTCGGCGGCGATAACAGCATAATCAAATTACTGAGCGAGGTCGAAAAAGTCGCTGGAATTGAATGGATAAAACTGATGTATCTTCACCCAGAAGCAGTGACCGATGATTTAATCGACTTCATGACTTTTTCGCCCAAAATTCAGGGGTATTTTGATATCCCGCTTCAACATATAAATGATGACATTCTCAGTCGTATGAATCGGCCTATTGCAAGAATTGAAATTGAAAAACTATTGAATAAAATAAGAGGAAAATCCTCAAACAATCTTATCCGGACTACTTTTATCGCCGGATTCCCCGGGGAGACCATGGCACAGTTTGAGGAACTCCATGATTTTATTTCAGATTTCGAATTTGATCGCCTTGGAGTGTTTAAATATTCCAATGAAGAAGGAACGCCGGCGGCTGAATATGATTATCAGATATCGGAAGAGGAAAAAGAAAGACGGCAGGATGAATTGATGCTGTTACAGCAGGAAATCGCCTTCAAAAAAAATATTGACTTAATTGCTACAATTCAAGAAGTTATCGTAGATAAGGCAGGGTCGGATTCAACGGCTGAGGGTAGAACAAGGGGCGATTGCCCCGAAATCGACCAGACTATATTTATTAAGGGTGATAATATCCGAGTGGGAGATTTCCTTAAGGTGAGAATAATTATGGTGGAAGGTTATGATTTAATTGCCACGCCATTTGAAGCAGAGCGATGATTAAATATAAGAAATTGGGTATTTTTCTATCAAAGCCCGTCGCGTTTCTATTTGTATTGGTCTATTTGTTCCAGTCGGCATTTATTGTTTATCTGGTGCAGGACAAGTTTAAGCTGAACAAGGAAATTGAGTTCCAGCAGAAACGGATAATGGAACTTGAAGAGAAGCTGAAAATATTACAGGTGATCGAAGATTTTCAAATAGGCTTTAATGATAAAGAAAAACTGGAATTGACTGAAGTTATATCATCGGAATGTAAAAAGTATGACTACGATCCTTTATTCTTAATGTCATTAATTGTGACTGAATCATCTTTCCGAAGGTATCAGGTATCACCAAGAGGAGCCATGGGATTGATGCAGATTTTGCCATCCACTGGACAGGAGTTGGCCGATAAAATAGGAATTGATTGGGGTGGGGCACAGACCTTATCCCAGCACCGATTTAATATTCAAATGGGTTCAAGGCATTTGTTTGAACTGATATTGAAATTCAAGGATGTTCGCAAAGCGCTGGTATCCTATAATCTTGGCGAAACGGCCCTAAGGAATAAAATGCGGCTTAACGAACCGCTTCCACGGGCATTCCTTGATAAAGTTATGAAAAATTATGAAATGCTGAAGGAGAAATATAAAAGTTGAACACGAGAATATTTTCAGTTGCCAATTTATTATTAATGATTGCGATCGTGCTATCATGTTCATCACCCGGCGTAAAAAACGCCGCTACGGCCGAAGAGCAATTTCTACTGGCCAAAAAGGAATTGGATAAAAAGCATTATTTAAGAGCTATTGAGGGATTTCAAAAGGCGGTCTTTAATTTTCCGGGGGCAACCGTTGTGGATACAGCCCAATATTATCTGGCTCTATCATATTATGAAAATAAAGAATATGAGCTGGCGGCCGCGGAATTCCAACGACTGACCATAAATTATCCTCAATCCGATTATACTGATGACGCCAAATATTATAGCGGATTATGCTATTTTAGAAACACCCCCGGAAATTACGCCCTTGATCAAGAAGACTTGAAGCAAGCCATTGCCGCCATGGAGGATTTTATAATTGATAGTCCGGACTCTCCTCTTTTAGAAGATGCTAAGAATATTATTCTTCAGGCAAAAACAGAGCTGGCCCATAAAGAATATGAAAATGGGATTCTATATTTTAAGCTGGAAGACTATCGGGCGGCCTTGATTTATTTTCAAATGGTGATTGATGATTACACCGATACTGAATATGCCACAAAAGCAATATTTAAGATGGCTGAGATTGCCTATAAGCAAAAGAAATATATTGAGGCTCAGGAAAAATATAACAATTTTCTGACTCTTTACCCTTCGGATAAACTCGCTCCAAAGGCGAAGGAACATCTGGCAAAAATAGCTCAAAAGCTGAATGACGCCAATGCCTCAGACAGCATATAACGGCTCTCCCCGATGGGGGATTATGGGGGGGATTTTTGACCCGATCCATTTTGGGCATTTGCTATTGGCCGAAGCCGCTCAAACGGCATTTAAATTTGATAAGATATTATTTATTCCCAGTTTCAATCCGCCTCATCGTACGGAAAAACCGGTAGCATCGTTCGAGGACCGTTGCCTGATGGTTCGTCTTGCCATAGAAGGGAGCGATCGGTTTGGACTTTCTGATATGGAAAAAGATTTGAAAAGTCCTGGATATACTCTGGCCATTGTGGACCACCTAAGGCATATATATCCCGAAGCCAAGTTGCATTTAATTCTGGGAGCTGATAATATTGCTCAATTCGACCATTGGCATAAACCGGATGAGTTGATAAATAGAATCAAGATAGTTGCGGGAATGCGTCCCGGGTATGAACAGGATTTTCGCCAATCCAAATGGGCGGAAAAGGTCGAAATATTTGCGATGCCGTTGATAGAGATATCTTCAACAAATATCAGGAATGCTATAAGAAACAGCATATCCATTCGTTATCTGCTTCCGGAAGAAGTTCGGCAGTTTATCCTTTCAAAAGGTTTGTATCGATGATGGGGAAATCCCTTTTTCTGGTTGATGGTTCCGCCATTTTTTACCGCGCCTATTTTGCTTTCATTCGAAACCCCTTGATTAATTCAAAGGGGGAAAATGCTTCGGCCGTCTTTGGTTTTTTAAATTCGCTTCTGAAAATAATCAAAGATGAAACCCCCGATTATATGGCCGTTATATTCGATACTAAAGCGCCCACTTTTCGGCATGAAATGTATGATCAGTATAAATCTACGCGCGCCAAAATGCCGGAGGAATTGGTGGAGCAATTACCGCGAATAAGAGAGGCTACTGAGGCCTTGAATCTTCCCGCTCTTGAATTGGAAGGATTTGAAGCGGATGATATTATTGGAACGTTGGCCAAAGAAGCCGAGAAAAGGGGAATGAATATTTGGCTTGTATCGGGTGACAAAGACCTCTTTCAGCTGGTTTCCGACCATGTAAAAATATATAATCCGCAAAAGGGTTCGCTTCCGCCGGAAAGAATAGATAGCAACGGCGTTGTTGCCAAATTTGGAGTTCCTCCCGAAAAAATAATTGATTTGCTTGCATTGATGGGGGATTCCTCTGATAACGTTCCCGGTGTGCCTGGAATAGGACCTAAGACGGCCGTTTCATTGATAGAAGAATTTGGAACGCTTGATGATATTCTTCAAAATGCTGAGAAGATTAAGGCCAAAGGAATCCGGGCGAAAATTTTGGAGAATATCAATTTGGCGGAATTGTCTCGAAAACTTGTAACTCTAAACACAAGCGCTCCCATCGAATTTTCGCTGGAAAAACTAAAGCGGGGAGAGATTAATTTCGAAAAAGCCAAAAAGCTATTTCTTGAACTTGAGTTTTCATCATTGCTCGATTATCTCTCCAAGAAAGCAGAAAAGCCGGAACTTGAACTGGCTTTTGCCACAACGGCTGAAAAACTGACAGAACGCAAGGCCAATTATATCTGCATAAAAAGTATTGATGAACTTGAGAAATTAATGAGTGAACTGCTGAATGTTCGTGAAGTTGCCATAGATACGGAAACAACGTCATTGAATTCCCTTATGGCAGAATTAGTTGGTGTGTCTCTTTGCTCGGAGCCGGGTAAGGCATATTATATTCCAATTGGCCATAGAGATAAAGAGCGGAATCTCCCAAGAGAAAGGGCTTTGAAACTTCTAAAAGGGCTTTTATCCGAAAAAAAGATTCAGAAGTTTGGTCAGAATATTAAATATGACCTTGAGGTTCTACATCGCGCCGGTCTTGAGATTAACCCAATATCATTTGATACCATGTTAGCATCATATATCATCAATCCATCCGGGCGTCAGCATAATCTTAACCATCTTGCCTTTGAGTTTTTTAATTATAGAATGCAGTCAATCGCCGAGCTGATTGGTTCCGGCAAAAAGCAATTGTCTTTTTCTGAAGTTGATGTTGATAAAGCTACTTTTTATTCCGCTGAGGATGCCGACTATACTTATCGTTTGCGTGGAATCTTGTCTCCCAAAATTGAAGAGATGAAGCTTCATAATCTGTACTATAACATTGAATTGCCCCTAATAAAGGTTTTGGCTTCGATGGAGGAAGCGGGTGTTCGCGTTGATGCCGGCTATTTGGCACGGATGTCCAAAGAAATGGATACTCAGCTTGAGAAACTGACCCGAGATATTTATATCGAAGCCGGTGAAGAATTCAATATCAATTCGACTCAACAATTGTCAAAAATATTATTCGAGAAACTAAGACTCCCCAGCAAGGGCAAGACGGCCAAAAAGACAAATTTTGCGACTGATGTAAAAGTTTTGGAGGAATTGGCGCAGATTCATGATTTGCCGCGACTGATTCTTGACTACCGCCAATTGATCAAGTTGAAGAATACTTATATTGATGCCATTCCAGAGCTAATAAACAAAGAAACCGGCCGGGTGCATACATCGTTCAATCAGACTATTGCGGCCACCGGCAGATTATCATCTACCGATCCTAATCTACAAAATATTCCAATCAGAACCGAAATAGGCCGTCAGATACGTAAGGCATTCATTCCGCTCAATGATGATTATTTATTGCTGTCCGCGGATTATTCACAGATTGAGTTACGGATTTTGGCGCATTTTTCCGAAGATAAAAAGCTGATTGAGGCATTTGAAAATGGCGAAGATATACATGCTCGCACCGCCGCAGAAGTTTTTGGTGTTGATATTAAAAATATCACGCCGGAGATGCGCCGCGCCGCCAAAACCGCCAATTTTGCCGTGATCTATGGCGTAACCGCTTATGGCTTATCCCAGCAGACGGAGCTTGATGTCACCCAATCCAAGGATTTTATCGATACCTACTTTGCCCGCTATCCCGGCATTAAAAAATATATGGACAATACAATCGAATTTGCCCGAAAGAATGGATATGTGATCACTTTGTTTAATCGCATTAGATATCTCCCCGAAATAAATGCCAAAAATTTTCAAGTACGCCAGTTTGCCGAAAGAACCGCCATTAACACTCCGATTCAGGGGACGGCGGCTGATATGATAAAGGTTGCTATGCTTCATATTCATGAAACAATAAAGAACATGAAATCGAAAATGATTCTTCAGGTCCACGACGAGCTTGTTTTTGATGTTTATAAAGACGAAATGGATGAACTGAAAGACATTGTGAAAAGGGGAATGGAAAAGGCTGTAAAACTAAAAGTTCCCATTAGTGTTGATATCAGCGTAGGCTCAAATTGGCTGGATGCCAAATAAAAATTGAAATCCTTATCTATGCAATTTCCAAACTTATGTTGGTAGGAATTACCGGTCAAATTGGTTCAGGCAAGTCGGAAGTGGCTCGTATTTTTGCAAATCATGGCGCTTTTGTAATCTCAGCTGATAAAATCGGCAAAGATGTGGTCGAAAAAAAGCCGGCGATATTGCATGAATTGGCAAAATCTTTCGGCAATCAAATATTTACAAAATCCGGCCGACTACAAAGGAAGAAATTGGCCTCAATAGCTTTCTCATCAGAGACAAATAAGAAAAAACTAAATAAAATTGTTCATCCCGTTTTGTTAAAAGAATTATCCCGTCAAATCAGAATAGCCACGGAGATCTATAGTATCGTTATAGTGGATGCGGCTTTGCTGATTGATTGGGGACTGCAGAAAAAAATGGACTATACAATTCTGGTGCATGCTTCACAGAATATCAGAATTGCTCGTTTAGGCAAATTGGGATATTCCAGTACTGAAGCCATGAAAAGAATAAAATCGCAATTGATGTTTTCGGATCTAAAAAAAGGCTCAAATATTGTTATATTTAACAATAAATCGCTTGCCGCTCTTGAAGTTCAGGTTAAAAAAATCCTCCAAAAGCTTTGCTGAAAAAGGGTTGACTTTGAAAGCCAATCTGATATATTTCTGTCAATTATGTTAAAAAATTCACAAACTTGATGGTTTGGAGGCAAAATGCCGCTTCTCGATTCAAAGACCGGTAAAATCATAAAAGATTATTCTATAGAAGAATTAAAAGAACGCGCCAACTATATGCGCGGTCTTGATATGATTTCGCTCTGCAGTGGCGCCTCAGGGCATTCTGGCGGAACCTTGTCCATGATGGATATTTTAGCCTGTCTGTATCTTAAAATTGCCCGCCATGATCCCAAAAATCCCAATTGGCCGGATAGAGATAGGATAATATGGTCGGCAGGACATAAGGCCCCGGCATTATACGTTTCGCTGGCGATGTCGGGATATTTCCAAGAAGAAGAATTGGCCAAATTACGCATGATGGGTTCTCCGCTTCAAGGACATCCTCATAGGAAAGATTTGGCTGGTGTGGAAATTTCCTCCGGTTCGTTGGGGCAGGGATTATCGGTTGCGGTGGGTGTGGCCTATGCCGCTAAGCTTGATAAGAAAGATTATAAAACATTTGCCATAACTTCAGACGGCGAGCATCAGGAAGGTTCTATCTGGGAAGCCGTTATGGAAGCCGGGAATTTCAAACTTAACAATTTGATTAATATTATTGACTTCAATCGTCTTCAGATTGACGGCACGGTTGAAGAAGTGCAGTCGATTGAACCTTTGGCGGATAAATATAGCGCCTTTAAATGGAATGTAATTGATATTGACGGACACGACCTCAATCAAATTTCGGACGCCCTTAATAAAGCTTATAATTCAGCTGATAAGCCGACTTTGATTCTTGCCCGTACCATAAAGGGCAAAGGTGTCAGCTTTATGGAAAATGTGGTCGGCTGGCATGGTAAACCGCCCAATAAAGAAGAAATGGCAAAGGCTTTGACGGAATTAGGATTATCAAATCGGTTTGATCTTGATAAATTTTTCAAAGTTGGTATTGACCATTTGGCAATGGTTGAGAAAAAGCTTGAGGCAAAAATGCCCAAGTTTTCCCGCGATTTCTGGTGGAATAAGCAGAGTAGTATGAAGGTTGAAATGGATCCTACCCGTATGGGAATGGGGCGAGCTCTTGAGGAAAATGGCGGCGACGAACGAATTGTTTGCATCGGCGCCGATATTTCCGACTCCATAACTATTTCCGGTTTTTATAAAAAGAATCCGGAAAGAAAAAATCGCTGGATATCGGTTGGTGTTGCCGAACAGGGAGGAACTACGGTTGCGGTTGGGCTGGCTAAAGAGGGGAAAATCCCCGTATTTGGTACTTATGGCGTGTTTTCATCAGCCCGCAATCTCGATCAGATTCGAGTATCAGTCTGTTATGGTGATTTTAATGTTCTTATTGTCGGTGCGCATGGCGGTGTTTCGGTCGGACCGGATGGCGCTACACATCAGGAATTGGAGTCATTATTCCAGATGTGCGGTCTGCCCAATATGAGAGTGGGTTCGCCTATTGATTCCATTGAAACCAAGAAAATGACCAAAGCAATGCTATTTGATATTATCGGTCCTAAGTATATCCGTTTCGCCAGAGAAGCAACGCCGGTTGTTACGGAGGAAAATACTCCGTTCAAATTTGGCATAGCCAATATTTATCGTTTACGCGGCGAAAAACCCAATTTCAAAGATGCTTTTGAAGTCAAATTATCAACCGAATACAAATCAGAAAATGAAGACCTTACCATTATATCCTCTGGTCCGGAAGCGGCGGAAGCAATGCGTGCCGCTTGGATATTGAAGACGGATTACAATATCGAAACAAGAATTATCAATATGCATACTGTCAAGCCGCTTGATAAAGAGGCGATTCTCCGTGCCGCAAAAGAAACCAAGGCCATAATTACGGCGGAAGAGCATCAAGTTGGCGGACTCGGGAATCCTATCGCCGCGGTAGTATTGCCCGCTTTGGCCTCAATCGGCAAGGCGATTCCTTTTGATATGATTGGAGTTAAGGATCGTTTCGGTGAATCGGGTTTGTCGTGGCAGTTGATAAAGGAATTCGAGCTGGCGGCTGAACATATTGCCGATAAGGCTCGTATGATGCTGAAGTTGAAATAAGAGTGATAGTAGTTTTTTAATTGGAAGATAGATGACAGGAGATAGAGATGCGTTACGCTGAAAGAATGAAACGGCTTGGCACCGAATCCGCTTTTGAGGTTTTGGCGCGTGCCAAGGGGCTGGAAGCCAAAGGCAAAGAAATTATCCATCTTGAAATAGGCGAGCCCGATTTTGATACGCCGATATATATATGCGATGCCGCCATTGATGCTATTCGCAAAGGATACACTCACTATAACCCCTCCGCCGGTTATCCCGATATTAGAAAAATTATTTCTGATGAAATTAACTGCACTCGGGGTATTAAGACTAATCTAAATAATGTTGTTATAACCCCCGGCGGCAAGCCGATTATGTTTTTTGCCCTTATGGCCATTGTTGATGAGGGTGATGAAGTAATCTATCCTAATCCCGGTTTTCCCATTTATGAATCGATAATTGAATTTCTTGGGGCCAGGGCGGTGCCTCTACCGTTGCGTGAAGAAAATGATTTCCGCTTTGATGTCAAGGAATTGCGGGCATTGGTCACTCCCAAGACAAAAATGATTATTATTAATTCCCCCCAGAATCCTACTGGTGGTGTCCTAACCCATCAGGATATAGAAGAAATTGCCAAACTGGCTATCGAGAAAGATATCTGGGTCCTTTCCGATGAAATATATTGCCGGATTATTTATGAAGCAAAATTTGAATCGATAACCCAATTTCAGGGGATGCCTGAGAGAACAATTATCCTTGATGGTATGTCAAAAACCTATGCTATGACAGGATGGCGTCTGGGGTATGGTGTTATGGAGGAAATCCTTGCGGCTCATGTTGCCAGATTGGCCACCAATTCAGTTTCATGCACGGCATCTTTTGCCCAGATTGCTATGGGCGCCGCCATTACAGGTCCTCAGGATGATTCCAATAAAATGGTTGCAGAATTTAAAAGTCGGCGCGATGTTTTTGTCGATGGTTTAAATAAAATTCCCGGCATATCCTGCAAAAAGCCATTGGGCGCTTTTTATGTGTTTCCAAATGTCAAAGAGATAGGCTGGAATTCCAAAAAACTGGCCGATTATTTGCTCGATGAATTTGGCGTTGCGGCTCTATCTGGGACTGCCTTTGGCAGTTTTGGGGAAGGGTATATGCGCTTTTCGTATGCCAACTCAATAGAGAATATCAAAAAAGCCCTATTAAAAATAGAAATGGCAGTCGCAAAAATTAAGCATTCCGCTTAAGTTTCCAAAAATCTGTCCGATTTTTATACAAGAGGAAAAACTGAGGAAATTGTATAGAAATCGGATAGTTTTTTTGTTGACAAGAATTATCAAAATATCTAAGCTGTTAGCGCAGTAGAAATTAGAATGTCCTGCTCGGGTCTCTGCGCTGAGATATATGGCTTTTTAGCCAGAGCGGAGCTTGAATGTTATTATGGATATAAACAATAAGGATATAATGTTCTAACTGTTACACAAGGAGGTGAAAGGGAAAAGACATTTTCCTTAATGTAACCCTTTATAAATTTATTGGAGGATAAGAAACTTGAAAAGCAAAATGTTAATTTCGGTGATGTTGATAGCCCTGGTATTTACTATGGTACTGCCAATTTCCATACTGGCTGGGACTGTCGGCAAAATCTCCGGGAAAATCACCAATGAAGAAACCGGTGAAGCATTACCCGGAGTTGCTGTGTCAATTGTCGGCACCAAAATGGGTGCCTTGACGGATGAAAACGGGGAGTATTTCATCCTTAATGTCCCGGTCGGAGTATATACGCTGAAAGCATCATTAATCGGCTTTGCTCCGGTCGAAGTATCCAATATGAATGTCTCAATTGACTTAACAAGTTATCGCGATTATGCACTTTCCAAGAAAGCTTTGGAATTGGGCAAGACAATAGTGGTCACCGCCGAACGACCATTGGTGATGAAAGATAATACGGCTTCTGTAAAATTGGTGGAAGCCGAGCAAATTCAGAATTTGCCCACCCGTGGATATCAGGATATTGTGGGTTTGCAGGCCGGAGTAGTTGCATTTAGAGATAATCCCTCTACCAGAAACCGAGGCGACAGAGAAAATACCAACTCGGTTCAGTTGAATATTCGTGGTGGCAGAGCCAGTGAAGTTGCCTACTATGTGGACGGTTTCTCCCAGCAAGATCCGCTTTCCGGTGTGTCAACCACAAATGTCAATAATAATGCTCTGGAGGAGATTCAAATAACAACGGGCGGATTCAGCGCTGAGTACGGTTGGGTAGCCTCGGGAATTGTCAATGCCACGACAAAAGAAGGAACAGGTGAATATTCTGGATCTGTTGAGGCAGTTACCGATAATATCCTATCAGATAATTATGATTATAATGTCTATTCAGCCAATTTCGGAGG
>JAGVEJ010000079.1 GCA_020058225.1 Candidatus Zixiibacteriota bacterium
CTACCTGAAATTCTTCCTCCCACAATGATGGATTCTTTTCCGATATAGGTTGGGCCAATAATATAAGAATGCGGTTCAATTCTTGCTCGTCCGCCAATGAAAATTGGGCCTTTTTCCGCATCAAGGACGACTCCCGGCAATATCTCGGCATCGGATGAAATATAAATATTTTCCTGTTTAATAAAATGGACTCCGGGGAATTTCTCTTTGATGGAATTGTTTAAGATCATTTTTTGAAGAGCATCAATTTGAGATGATGTCTGTTTACGCAGGAATTCGAAATCATCAATAATGGCAGAGTCAATGGCAGTGACAAAATCCCATAAATAGTTGTAAAATTTCAAATCCAATTCCAACAATTCAGAGCGTTTCTGAAGTTTATTGGCCAGTTCTCCCAATTCTCCGCGATTCAGATCGGCCAATTCCTCAGGCGTGAACCCGCCTATTATTTTTATCGCGGCGAGGTTTCCGTCTGACATGATGAAAGCATTTTTCCCTGCGGATTTCAATGCATCCGTAAATTCCTTGTCTATTTTCAGTCTGCCATTGATGAAGATAAGTTCATCGAATTTGGGGGAATCAAATTTATTGACGGGATAGATCGAGGTTTCCAAAACCAGATTCTCAATTTCAGGGCGACAGAAAAGTGTCGGCTTATATCCGGAGAAACCATCGATAATTTTTTCAGCAAGAGTTCTGATTCCGGGCCGGAGAGAATATATGGGACGTAAATATGCTAACGGATAAAAATTGCCATACTTATCATCTTCAAAAATTACCATTCTATTTTCCATGTAATAATCCCTCAACCAATTTATTATTATTATTATCCTGTATGTATATGAAATAATGATTTTCTAGAATTTAATATTATTAATAATGGCAAACCCAATAAATAACAGGCAATCAATTCCCCAATTCCTATCATCTGTGCGACAAAAAGATAGGACATGCCGGTAATTTTGTATAGATAAGCGGCAACCCCAAAAGCATTAAATATTACCGGCGGAAGCGGCGCTAGCGACATAGCCAGCCTTTTTGATTTCAATCTTGATATTAGATATGTGGCATAACCGGCTACGAGGGTAATCAATGAACCCAAAACAATATCCTGAATTCCAAATCCTCCAAAAATATTTGCCACCAGACACCCTATAAATAATGCCAGCATCGAAGGAGCATATAGAAATGGCAGAATAGTTAATGCCTCAGATACCCGGACTTGATACACGCCATAGCTAATAGGGGCAAGTGCAACGGTTAGGACTGCATAAAGTGCGGCAATGACCCCGCAATAAGCGATATCGCGGATATTCCATTTGGCCATAGCCTGCAAAAAACCACTTGATGTATGATTTTGTCAACTGAAATCTGAAAATATATCAACAATCGGAAAAATGGCGATTTGGCTATATCCTCGAGAGGAGAGTTTTGCTTTATTGGTTTTCAATTTTATTCCTGTAATATCATATTTTTATTGGAATTAGGGATTATTACCTGAATACAGACACAGAATTTTATTGAGTGATATGCTAATGAGCTTTGATTGATCCCCCTTTGTGAAGCATAATATCCAGCGTTTTCCCTTTATCTGAAGAGAATGGGCTTTCAGGCCGATTATAGTTTTCCCGCCATTTTTAAGAACCATATTTAATTTCTCTTCATGGAAGAGTCTTTTAATGAATTCTCCCATTATATGATCTTCGTTAGGCGTGAATCTATCATTATCGGCTTTTATGTTTTTCAGCATTGAATTTAATGTATTACTTTTCCTATTAGGCATGACGGAGAGTATTTTCATTTCGATATGGCGCAATTTATTACTCAAATGCGCCGATCTCGTCAGGCAAGAATTTTTAAGGCTGAAGCCGAGTAATTCCTGCTCATCCTGTGTAAAATTTAGTGGGGGTAATGATATGTCCCCAGCCAAACGATACCCGTTGTCAAAATATATTGGAATATTCAGGGCGGATAGGGCCAATAAATCTCTATAAATGGTGCGAGAAGAGACTTCGCATTCTTTTTCCAGTTCCTCCAGAGAAATTCTTTTCCTTACTCTGAATAAATTAACAATGAAAAGCAGTCTTTCAGATTTTGTCACTATAGAGACCTCATTTTAATTTCTATCAAGAAATTAATAGAGCTCCCTGACAAACTCTGTCAGTAAAAAATGAGCTATTTATAATTATTGATTATTTCTTTAGCCCGTTTTTTAATCTCCATGAGCAGATTAGGAGGCGCAAGCACTGTCACTTCTCCGCCAAAACCGATCAGCCATCTACAGATTTCTTCTGTCCCCCTGACGGTAACTTCATATTTGGCTTTGCCATTGTTCATAGGTGTGACTTGCTCCCGGGGGTGATGTTGCCCCATCATTATAACTCTGGCCGCCTTCCCTGAAAATATGGCCTTGATTTCTACCGAATCCCCTCCAAAAACTCCCCAACTATCCTCAAAATATTTGGCCGGACTGATATCCTTTCGTGGAGAAAATTTGGTTTCAGTAACATAGGCATCAACAATGCGATCAATCCTAAATGTTCGGATTTCTTTCCTCAAATGGCAATAGGCCACAAAGTAAAAGGCCTTCTCTATAAAAATCAAAAAATAGGGGTCTATTTCTCTTTCTCTTAAGCCACTTTGAATAGATTCATATTTTAGGCGGACAATATTACAGTTTTTGATACCTTCCTCAATCACAGCATACAGCTTCTCAGAACCGATTTTGGCAATGGTCGATTTTATATTGATGGCCATTGTTGGAGTGGTATATTTCTTTTTCTCCAAAACAGATGGATTAAGGCAGGCTTCTATTTTGGATTTGATATTTTTAAGCTGGGAACGATGATAGGGGCTGTTGTTTAATGGGGATGACTCAAGGGTAGTTTTCAGAGCCAGATATTCATCAAGCGTGAAATTCAAGGTTGGGAGAAAATTATCCGAGGCAAATTTGTATCCCCGGTCGTAATAGATAGGAATGTTGGCCGAGGATAAAGAGATAATATCCCGATAAATGGTGCGCTCGGTTACTTCGCATTCTACAGCTATTTGCCCGGCATTGAGATTTCTTCTAGCACGCAATAGGTTCAGAATAAAAAGAAGCCTATCATATTTGGCCATTCCCATGACTATATATTAAGCATGGCCATCTCTATTGTCAATTGCCTATACCGGTTTCTTAAAAATTTTATCGTGTTTATGTAATAGAGGTCAAAAAATAGGCCCCCATTAGTGGGGGCCATCAATCTGTGAGAAAAGAATCAAGTATAAATTACTTTTTGCCCTTTTTGGGTTTCTTCTTTTCCTTTTTAGTTGGGGTTTTCCCTGCCATTAGATTGTTTCACCTCTCGGTCGATTGATGATAATGTCAATCTGTTACGGGTTAATCCTTTAATTATAAAGGTGTTGCCAAAGATTTTTCGTTCGCTAATTTCATAATTTAAGTTTCGTCAATTTTACTAAAGTCTTAAATAGATTCGCAAGTATTTTCTTTGAATTGCCTAATATTTTTTGCGTGGGAAAATGGAGTTATGAGGTAATTTAACGAAAAGGTTGATTGGGAAATAAAATTAATGAATGGTTCCGAGGCCCTCGAGGTTTATATTGTACTGCTTAATCTTTAATCTGAGGGTAGATTCTGGAATATTTAACAGGGCCGCGGCATGCTTTTTAATCCCGCCCTGCTCGCGAAGAGCTTTTATGATGAACTTCTTCTCATACTCCGCCAAATAATCATAGAGGGTGAATTTGGTGTTGAAATCAATGTCGGTATTTATTTCAACTGCCTTTGAATCTTGAGAAGAGCCGGATACCGAAATCTTGCCGGAAAGAAGCGGAACATCAATAATGCCATTGGCGCCGGCCAACAATATTAGTTTCTTAACCTCATTTTCAAGCTCTCTAATATTACCCGGCCAATCAAAAGCCACCATCATTCGTAACGTCTCCGGCGAAAATTTCGCATTTTCTCCAGCAAAATGCCTGATTAAAAGAGGAATATCCTCGCGTCTTTCCCTGAGAGGTGGAATTCTGAAACATAGGGCTGTTAGGCGATAATATAGATCCTGGCGGAATCGTCCTCCATCCATTTCCGCTTTCAAGTCCTTATTAGTAGCGGAAATTATCCTGACATCGACTTTGATTGGCCTTGTCTCGCCAAGCCTAACAATTTCCTTTTCCTCAAGAATACGGAGGACTTTGGCCTGTATGGAAAGAGGCATATCTGCTATTTCATCAAGGAAAAAAGTTCCGCCATCAGCTTCCTCAAATAATCCAGACTTATCTCTATCGGCGCCGGTAAAAGCGCCTCTCTTGTGTCCGAAAAGTTCTGATTCAAGGAGAGTTTCCGGAAGCGCGGCGCAGTTTACCGATATGAAACGTCTATCGCGTCGGTCAGAATTGTAATGAATGGTTTTGGCGAGAAGGTCTTTTCCGCAACCGGTCTCCCCTTCAATAGAGATTGAGATATTGGAATTGACGATCTGCTGGACTCTGGCAAGCATCTCCAGCATCTGCTTATTTTGTGTAATTATATTCGGAAAGGCCGCCTTTTCGAGCAATTGGGCTTTAAGGCGCTTATTATCTTCTTCCAATAATAGCCGGCCATATTCAGCTAATTTGAGTGAAATCAAATCGGCAAATCCAACCGCAAAATTCAATTCGCGCTGGCCAAAGGGAGCAAGATTTCCGTTTGAAGCCAGCCGATCAAGATAGACATACCCTGATATTTCATTATTCAATTTTAATGGGGTGACAATAACGCTGGCAACCACCTGCCCGGAATCGGGCTGAAGAAGTTCGTTAATAAATGGATCACGGCGACTGTCAAGAATCAAAGTTGGGGTTTCTCGATTTATTTCTTCGCCCAAGAGCTCATTAAATTGGCGGATAAATTTTTTCCTCTGATGGTCATTCAAAGTGAAATTGGAAATAATATCCTCGCTGTTTTGATTCCGATTATAAACCAGAATCCTTCCGGAGTTGGTGCGTTTGCCTAATATTCTAATAATTTCCTCAAATTGGCCTGATTTAAGGTTTAGGTATTCCTTATCGGTGAAATAATTTCCAAAAATCTTGAATTCATTCTCGATGGAAAGAGAGCGGGTGACGGCTTGTTTGGACAGGTCTTGCAAAAACAGCTTGATGCTTCTGATTTTGGCTCGTTCGCCAATAGTCTCGAATATTTTTTCGGCCTCGTGAAGATTCTTAAATCCACCCGAGATATTGGCATTCTGTGCCCAGTAAACTCCCTGTTTAAATCTTGCCTCCGCCGACCAATAATAAAGCTTCAAGGAATTGAATAAGCGGAAAGCCTCATCAAAGAATTTATCAATTATTACCCGATTAATTTCGCCGGAACGAATATATAAATCCGCTAATATAAGCAGAGAGCGTCCAATGTCATAAGGGTCGCCGATTTTTCTTAGAGTTTCAAGACCATTATGTCCATATTCGATTGCAGAAGAGAAATTGCCGCGAGCGGCAAATATCTCGGCCATAGTAATCTGGCTGATCCCAATCTCTGCCTTTTCGCCCATTTTCACAGAAAGATCGTAGGCTTTCTGAGCATATTTCAGGGCTTCCTCAAGATTATCAAGAACAAATTCTGCATGCGCCAAGCGACGGGTGATTTGGGTCATCAAAGAAGATTCCGCCGCAAGCTCCTTGGCTTGGGAATAAGCGTCACCCAGTATTTTCTTCGCAAGAATAATATCTCCGGATTCAAATGCCAGTTCACCCTGATATTCCAATAATATTACCTTTTCTCTAAGAAGGTTCTCCTCTTTGATTATGATTTCAGCAGAACGCAACTCTCGCGATGCCAAAATGAATTGGCGTTGCCTGATGTAAAGATAACCAAGGGAGAGATAATTACGCGCCATGGAAGCCTTTTGTCCAAGCTCCGTGGATAATCTTAAAGCGGCTTTGAGATTCTCATCGGCGGAAGTCCAATTTCCATTGAGAATCTCTATTCTCCCAAGGTTTCCAATAAGTCTGATCATTCGGATATTGTCACCTTTGGAAAGATCAACTGCTTCAACCACATGCTCAATAGCCTCGGAGTAATCACAACGGATAAAGGCCAATTGCCCCAGTCCATTAAGGGCATCCACCATACCCTTGCGGTCATCAACTCTACGATAAAAGGCATAGGCATCGTGGGCATATCTCTCAGCAGTTTTGAGATCACCAATGGCGATATAATTTTTATGCAGTAAAAAGAATATATTAGCAACTCTTAAATGAAAAGCAGAGGCGGCAAGGAGGCGACTCGCCTCGATTCCCAATTTTATGGATTCTTTGTATTGTGCGGAATTAAATAAAGTATGAGCCTGAAGCGATTTGAATAGACCTAATTCGTACCCCTCTGGGCTGTAACCGGATTCGAAAAGGTCTTTAATCTTATCGCCGGCGATATCAGGCTTCCTTTGGCGGTATAGCTCTTCTACCTCTACAAGCCTGCTATCAAAATCCACATTTTGATGTGAGGTTAGGCTCATTGTCCCTTTACAGGTTTTACTTTGCGCTAGTGCATGTTACTTCGTTTTCCTGATGGCCATCAACGCCCCAAAATGTGCAAATCGCGGCGGGAAGGTCATAATACCATGAGGTAATACTTGCATTAACCAAGATTATCCTGAATTTGGACCATCCGCCACCAGAAATATCTCCCGTGGTTAATGTACTAAGCGGACCACTTCCCGGATGGAGAGTGTCACCACCGAGCGTGCCATCACCACCCTCTTGATCCCAAGGGTGTTCGTCGCCACGAACGTCTGCGGGGGCATTGAAGCAGAAGATAACCATGACCAGAGCAATCAAAATTGCTAAAGTCTTGGCCACTTTCATAACACGTGCCTCCTTTATAAATTACTTTTCCCCCAAAAATATGCAGGAGGAAAATTTGTTTCATTTATCTGCTTTTTGAGCAAATCGCAATTCTTGCTAAGACTATTTTATTATATAGCAATAAGTTTGTCAAGACAAATTTTTGGCGGCGCAGGTTCTGCGTCGCCTTTTTATCGAATAAATTTCTTGGCCAACCAGGATTGGTCAACAAAAACTGCCCCAGATGGGCAAAGTTCATGACAGCACCAGCAATTAATACATGATTTATGATTAAAGATTGGAAATTCTTCCTTATGGCTCAGAAGGGCGCCGGTTGGGCAAGAAATAACGCAAATATTACATTTTGTACAGGATTGCTTTTCTATTGCCGGTCGTACCCAAACATAATGGGTCAAAAGCTTGCTAAGAAATGCTGGTATTAATTCGATTTTGCGGTTGGAGGTTAACTTAAAGTCAGATATTTTAACCGCCTTAAGCTTTTCGCCTACAATATCAATTGCCTCTGTCCAGCCAATGCCTAATCCGGATTCAGATGCGATTTTTGTAGTTGGGACTTGGTCGGGCTTAAGACCAATTATCTCGGAAGCTACGGCATCAATTGCGACGGGATCAGAGGATGCCAAGATTAGATTGGCTTTTCTAACCGAGCCGGAGGAAGGACCATCTCCCTCCATTGCCAGGACGGCATCCATAATGGTCAAAGCGGGCGGTTTTATTGAAAGGATATCTACAATAATTTGTGCAAAATCAGATGGCTTGGGGGCTTCCTTATGATACTCCCCTTTTCGAAACCCAGGGATAATGCCGAACATATTTTTTACCCCCCCAGTCATCAGAGTCAACACATGGGTTTTCAGTTTGGGAAGATTAATAATCAGATCAGCCTCAATGGCGGGTTTTGCCAAATAATATTGCTTATTGTTTACATTAAATTTGACAACGCCGGAACCCTCAAAATTAACCAGTTCAATTTTCTCTCTTTCTGCCATAGCCAGCATTCCGGTATTTTCCCATACTCTTTTGACCCCGCGTTTAGCCCCACCCGGGGAATCACCCACTATTACCTCCGCTCCAAGCTTGCGGACTTCACTGGCAACAACAGCCACAATTTCAGGGTGTGTTGTAATCGCTCGTTCCGGCGGTTTAGCTGATAAAAGATTTGGTTTGAGAAGCACGCGCATGCCCGGTTTAACAAATTTTCCAAGCCCCCCAATTTGGTCAAGGGCATGAACTATCCCACTATGGAGTGTTTCGGGATTATATCCATCACAGGTAACAATAGAGACTTTTGTCCTCGAGATGTCAAACATACTTATATGTTACGATTATTATGCGAAAGATAAAAAGATGTTTTGTTAAAGAAATTCGATTTTTTTGTGAAACGGCCTTTGCTGAGCAATATTGATTAGTCCTTAAAATCAACTTTTTTGTAATCAACCGCCGGCAATTTGCCCCAGTGGAGCTTTCTTCTTAGGATATCATAGAATGAATTCTCTTCAAGACGAATCAATTTGGCAAAATGGTTCGCCCTTGAGACTCTAATTGAACCGGTAGGGCAGAATTTTGTTGCAATCTGGCCATCTATAGTCAACATCGCATTGCCATGCTCGGAGCGGATTTTAATTTCAAGAATGCTATCGGGCGGAAAAATCAAAGGGCGCGAAGTCAGCGAAAAGGGAGATATGGGAGATACAATAATGGCCTGCATTGTCTGCGTCAAAATCGGCCCACCAACGGCAAGAGAATAAGCCGTAGAACCGGTTGGAGTCGATATTATCAGCCCGTCCGCCGTATAGGAGCATATATATTCATTGTTGGCATATAAGCTGATATATATGACGCGACTGACATTGCCTTTGTCAACCACCACATCGTTGAGCGCATAGGGCGATTCCAGCGAGGTTTCATCCAAGACTTCAGTTTTTAGCATCATTCGTTCATCAATTTTATAATCACCCTTGACCACCCTTTCAAGAGCGTCTTCTAACTTATCAGGGGTTAATTGAGTAAGAAACCCCAGTGAACCGAGATTTACTCCAAGAATTGGTAGAGAATGTTCACCAAGAGCTCTAACGGATGCCAAAATTGTTCCATCCCCTCCCATTGATATTATTACATCAGATGATTCCCATAACTCGTCACAAGGACATGACTTAACATCATGCTCCATCAAAATTGATATTTCTTCACATAATGTTATTTCATGACTATTTTTTTTGCACCAGTCAATTACCTTTGCGACTGTATCGGCGGCGTCAGGACGCTGAAAATTTGCAAAGATTCCAAAACGCATATTATTTTAAATAGGTTTTGCCATTGGTTCCGTTGTTCATCTGATTGACAATTGTCGGCCTCCGGAATTCCGATCGTCTGAAAGTAATTTTTTGCAGGAAGGTCCGTTTTGAGCCATTTAGCCATCGAATATAATCAACCAGGGTTTCCTCATCAAGACCGATATCTGCAAGAAGGATCTCCCGATTGCCATGCGGAATAAATTTATCCGGTATGGCAAAAGAATGAAACTTGCCCTTATATCCATTGGTTCCAAGATAACTTCCAATCATCTGTCCAAGTCCCCCAATGCCGCTGTTTTCCTCTATAGTCACTATATTCTTATATGAGGTCAGGCAATAATCCATGAATTCATAGTCAAGCGGCTTTATAAATCTTGCATTTACAATGGTTAAATCTCTCTCGTCCTTCAAAATTTGATATGCTTTCAGGGCAATGTCAACCATCGTGCCGGTGGCGATAATCATAGTATCGCCGGAGCCGCAGATTCTCTCCCATTTCCCCCACTCAATTTTCTCTATTTGATTATTCATTGGAATGGGAATCGTTGCTCGCGGATACCTTATTGCGCAGGGAAAATCGAGTTCAGCTTCCGCTACCAGATACAACATAGAGCGAAATTCATCCCCATCTTTCGGCGATAGAATGGTGAGGTTGGGGATAGCGGACAGATATGACATGTCAAAACATCCATGATGAGTAGGGCCATCATCTCCAACCAGTCCAGTGCGGTCGATACAAAATACAACAGGTAATTTCTGTAAGGAAATATCATGAATTATCTGGTCATAAGCTCTTTGCAGAAAGGTAGAATAAATTGCAATAAAGGGCTTAAGACCGCCGGCGGCAAGTCCAGCCGCAAAACATCCTGCATGTCCTTCAGCTATGCCGACATCAAAAAACCTATCCGGAAATTTCTCGGCGAATCCTGAAAGACCGGTTCCCGCAGTCATTGCGGCTGTTATAGCAACTATTTTCTTATCTTTTTCCGCCAATTCAACCATCGTATCGCCAAAAACTGTCGTATAAGAGGGTAATCCATCATCAGGATGAGCTTTTCCGGTGATTTTATCAAATGAGCCAATCCCATGAAACTTTGAAGCATCAGCTTCTGCCGGCGCATACCCTTTCCCCTTAATGGTGACGATGTGCAACATCAATGGGCCGGGAATATCCCTTATCTGATTAAGAGTCTTTACCAATAGCGGCAGATTATGGCCATCAATTGGACCAAAATATCTGAATCCCAATTTGTCAAAAAGAAAACCCGGCACAAAAAGATTCTTAACGGAATCTTCAATATTTGATACTATGGCTCGGATCTTGTCTCTTCTTTTAAACCGACCGGTCAATTCCCATATTTCATTTCTTAGTTTGTTAAAACGTTGGTCGGCCAGAATATTGGTCAAATATTTGGACATGGCGCCAACATTTTTGGAAATTGACATCTTATTATCATTCAAAATAACGAGCAAATTTTTCTTTGAGGCGCCGGCATTGTTGAGCCCCTCAAAGGCTAGCCCGCCCGTTAGGGCGCCATCGCCTACGACTGCCACTACTTTGAAATTTTGTCCTAGGGCGTCGCGGGCAGAAGCCAATCCAAGAGCGGCAGAAATTGATGTTGAAGCATGTCCGGTACCAAATGCATCAGCGGGAGACTCCTCCCTTTTGGGAAAACCGGAGATGCCATCATATTGCCGAAGGGTTTTTATGATATCGCGTCTGCCGGTTAGCATTTTATGAGCATAGCATTGATGGCCTACATCCCAAATTATCTTATCTGCCGGAATGTCAAAGCAATAATGAAGGGCCAAAGTCAATTCCACCGCCCCAAGGTTTGAAGCAAGATGGCCACCGGTATCGGCAACAATAGAGATTATTTCCTGGCGAATTTCAACAGCCAATTCGGCAAGTTGAGATTCCGGAATCGACTTTAGGTCCAAAGATGAATTTATTTTATCAAGTAGGCTCATTAATCAATATTCTCTCTGTCCAATATAGTATGCTATTGTCTTTAAATGGTTATCTGCAAAACCAAACTCCTCGGCGATGGCAACTGCCTCATCAATCAATTTATCAGCATCCTCTTGAGCCTGTTTCAAGCCGGTTATACCCGGGTAAGTAGCTTTCTTATTCTTACAATCAGAGCCCACCATTTTACCTAATTTTTTTTGATCACCCTTTATATCAAGGATATCATCAATTATCTGAAAGGCAAGACCAATCTTTTCGCCATAAAGAGAGAGTCTATCATAGACTGGCCCTTCAATTCCGGCAAGAATTGCCCCAATTCTTATACAAGCTCTTATCAGAGCGCCCGTTTTATGAGAATGAATATACAATACCTGTTGAAGTTCAATATGTTTTCCTTCTGCTTCGACATCAGCTACCTGCCCGCCAATCATGCCAAAAGTGCCTATGGCATCGGCAAGTTCCCTAACCGTCTCTGCTGAACCGGTCTGAGAAATTAGGCTGAAAGCGAGGTCATGCAAGGCATCCCCAGCCAGAACGGCTGTGGCCTCATCATATTTTTTATGCAATGTCGGCATTCCACGTCTTAAATCATCATCATCCATGCAGGGCAAATCATCATGTATCAAAGAATAAGTGTGCACAAACTCAAGAGCAACTGCGGCCAGATTTATTTTATTTTCATCCTTGCCGCCAAAAAGTTCATAGGTGGTCAAAGCCAAAATGGGGCGTATCCGTTTCCCGCCGGCAAGAACGGAATATCTCATTGCTTCATGCAAAATATTTGGGTAAATATCAATTGCAGGGAGATATTTATCCAACAAATGGTCAATAAGCAGACGTTTCTGCTCAATGAAAGCAATTCCGACATTCATTTTTGTTGTCATATTATACGTCGGAATCCTCATTATTATTCGCATCTTCGCCAAATGGAACTTCCTTAAATTCGCCATTGATATCTTTAATTAGAGAGATTTTTTTTTCGGCCTCAGTTAACTTTTTGGAACAAAATGCGGCTATTTCCACCCCCTCGGTATAGAGGGCTATAGAATCTTCCAATAATACTTCGCCAGACTCCAGCTTATCGGTGATTTCTTCAAGGCGTAAAAGGGCTGATTCAAAATCTTTATATTTTTTGGGCTGAGTCATTGGCCATCTTCCTTCTTTTTAATTTCCATAACCCGGGTAATCGCTATTCCATCACTCAAAGTTGCCTCCAAAAGCATATCCACTTTCAAAGCCAAGACCGACTTCACAGGGACGCCATCATGAAGGCCTTTTAGCACAGCAAAACCCCTGTTCAAAATGGCTAGCGGCGAAAGCGATTCCAACCGGGACACCGCCAAAGATAAGTTATTTTTCTGTTTATCCAATAGATTTTTTGCCCCAATGGTGAAGCGTTTCTTTAGGTTATCAAAATATTGCTCCTTATTTCTAATAAGATTCTCCGGATGAGTATATACCGATCTTTTCATTATTTGTTCAAGATTATGCCTTTTATTTTTTGCAGTTTCGGATAATGAATACCTCATTCTTGAAAGAAGGTCTTTTAATTCGGTCAGAACCGCTTTTTTATCCCAAATGACAAGTTCAGCCGCCGCCGATGGCGTTGATGCTCGCAAATCGGCCGCCAAATCCGAAAGTGTCGTGTCAATTTCGTGGCCGATTGCGGTCACAATAGGCTTTTTCGATTCGGCTATGGCTCTTACTACCGATTCCATATTAAATGCCCATAAATCTTCAAGTGAGCCGCCCCCCCGCCCTGTTATTATAACATCCACATCACTTCTTTGATTGAAATAATTAATGCCGGCGATTATCGAATTCTCTGCTCCATCACCCTGAACCTGCGCCGGAAATAATATTAATTGGATAATATCGTTTCTTCTCTGGGCAATTCGAATCATATCGCGGATGGCGGCTCCGGTAGGTGAAGTCACAATGCCGACCTTAAGCGGAAATTGTGGAATTGGATTTTTGCGCGCCGCATCAAAGAGCCCTTCTTTTAATAGTTTTTCATATAATTGCCGGAAGGCAATTTCAAGTTCTCCCACTCCGATCGGAATCAGCTTCTTGACATTTAATTGATAACTTCCTCCTTTTTCATAGACTGAAATATCGCCAAATGCCCGCACTTTCATGCCATCTTGTGGCTCAAATTTCAAATATTGCCCGGACGAGCGCCAGATAGTTAGTTTGATTACCGCATTTTCATCTTTTAGAGATAAATATCTATGCCCTGAAGTATGATGAACATAATTGGATATTTCGCCTTCTACCCAAACTGAGGGAAATGTTTCCTCAAGGGTATATTTAATCATACGCGTGACGGCGGTAACCGTGTAAATTTTCTCTTCAGACATTTGCATGGGCGTAAATTAAGATAAAATATTGGAATTACAATCCTAATGAAAATATTGATAAATCTTTTGTGCCAGACCTTTGGGAATGCCTTTTACTGTCACAAGTTCTTCAATAGAGGCTTCTTTGATTTTACGAACCGATCCGAAATGTTTGATAAGAATCTCTCGACGCTTGGGGCCGATTCCCGAAAGAGTATCAAGCGAAGATTGAATGGTTCTTTTTGAGCGGACTTTGCGGTTGTATTCAATCGCGAAGCGATGAGCCTCATCACGAATTTGTTTTAGTAATATTAAACCCGGCGAAGATTTCGGCAGAGTCAAAGGTTCCTCATGTTCCGGTAAATATATTTCTTCAAATTTCTTTGCCAGGCCGATGATGTTTTGTTCTGCAAATCCAAGAGACCTAATTTCTGTGATAACAGATGACAATTGCCCACGGCCACCATCAACAATCAGCAAATCGGGCGGAGTAACCTGCTCTTCTTTTAATCTGAAATAATACCTCCCCACTACTTCACGCATCATTGCAAAATCATCCTGTCCCCTAACCTGCCTAATCTTAAAATGTCGGTAATTTGACTTCTTTGGTTTTCCATTTTCAAAATAAGCTAAAGAACCTACGGCATCGGTTTCCCCCGTATTGGATATATCAACACATGCCATAGAGCGAGGGAATCTTTCAAGATGCAGTTCATTTTTTAATATTTGCACCATTCGCGATGTGCGCTCTTTATATCTCTTTTTTTGAATAAGCAATTCATCGAGTAAAAGACGCGCATTGGCCGCGGCCATATCAACCAACCTTAGCTTTTTCCCTTTTTGGGGAGTATAAATCTGAACTTTTTTGCCATGCAAATCTGTCAGCCAATATACGAATAGTTCCTCATCTTGAAGCGATAGAGGCAAGTATATTTCATCCGGAAGATTGGGCTGGTTATTATAGTACTGTCGCAAAAACTCCGAGAGAATTTCATCGTTGGTTTCTTCAGCTTCAGAGGTAAGCTTAAAATCCTGCCGTCCTATTAGAATTCCTTCCCTAATTTGCATGATCACCACGACGGTGTCTTTTAGTTCCCGAGCGTATGATAAAATATCTCTATTTATAATCTTTCCGACATCAACTTTTTGTTTATGAGTCATCGATTCCAAGGCCTGCAATTGGTCACGGACAAAGGCGGCCTCTTCGTATAGCGCTCTTTTTGCAAGGCGCTCCATTTTGGAGCGGAGCATATCAATCAAGGTTTCATTTTTCCCGCTCAAAAACAAGATAACTGAATCAATAGATTCGCGATAATTACTTTCCGATTGAAGTCCTTCGCATGGGCCACCGCATCTGCCGATGTGATAATCAAGGCATACTTTTTGCGCTTTTTCTGATGGATGAGGTATGGTGAGATTGCAGGTTCTTATCTTAAAAAGGTTGCTGAAGAATTTTAGAGTTCTGCGCATTCCCGTGGAATTGGTATAGGGGCCGAAATATCTGGCGCCATCTTTATTCATGCGTCGGACAATCAAGGCGCGTGGAAATGGTTCATTGACGGTTATTTTTATATATGGGAAATGCTTATCGTCCTTCAAATTTACATTATAGCGGGGTTTATATTCCTTCACCAAGTTAGCTTCAAGGATCAAGGCCTCAATTTCCGAGTCAGTCACCATTAAGTCAAAGTCATCAATTTGTTCAACAAGCCGCAGTGTCTTGATGTCTAATTTTTGCGGAGATTGAAAATAGGTGCGAACTCGATTACGAAGATTTTTGGCTTTGCCAATGTATATGATTTTGCCTTCTCTGTTTTTGAAACGATAAACACCGGGAGAGCTGGGCAAAAGCCGAAGTTTAACCTCATATTTTTTTGCAGTCATACCTATATTACGAATATATGCAAAATAATAGCATCATGAAGTAATATGTAATATCTACTGATATGTTTGTCAAAATTCCGGCAACACTCTTCTGGCGCCGGCCAACTTATCCTTCCAATAATCATCGCCCAAGTTTGATATTATTATGCCGGATGATTTGCTGGAGTGAATAAATTCATTAAATCCAATAAATATGCCCACATGGGATACAATATTGCCATTTATTCTAAAAAAAATCATATCGCCATATCGAATGTTCTTTAAATCAATGGCTGTTCCGGTTAGAAATTGGTCCGCCGCAGTCCGCTGCAACTCCATGCCTATGAATTTTTCATACACTTCAAGTGTAAATTGACTGCAATCAATTCCCTCCAATGATTTCCCTTGGCCATTATATGGAGTCCCGAGATAACTCTGGATTATTCTGCCAAATTCAAGGAGGTCAACCGTCCTAATAAGACGGCATAATCGGTTTTTATCCTCAATTATTGTCGATCTTTCCGTAGCCAAGGGGCCATCACTTCTATATCGCGGATATGGTGTACAGGATAAAAGTAAAATAACCCCAACAATTAAAATCAAAAGTATATTCTTCAATTCATCCTCGGATATTTAATTCCAAATCTTCGATAATAATATAATCTGGTTGACATTATAAGAACAATAATAAATACCAGATAAGTCGGGAAGTAATAACCGGCAATCAATGTCAATAGCAAAATCGGGAATTTGCAAGCCATGAGAATTCTTGAATCAGTAGGACTTAACAAGGCATAAAAAAATGACATTAAAGAAAAGAATGATATGATTGATAGCACAAATTCATGCATTAGAATTGATATAAACAAAGATATTACAAGAAGCATTCCACCGATAGATATCAGAGAGCGATCGTTCCATTGGGTTGCCATCGTATTTTTGTTGATACTGATGTCTCCCTTTCGATCTGGAATAGTAGTTAAAATGTAAATGGCTGATACAGTCATAAAAAAATATATCATTGGGAAAATGGAGATTCTATTGGAATACATGAATTTAGGTTGGATAGACATTGGGATTAGTATTCCATAACCTATGGCATTGGCTAAAAGGCCTGATAATGCGCCATCCTTTAGCCTAAGTGGAGGGGCTGAATAGCCGAGCGCCAATAATACCATTAGGGTGATGATTCCACAATACCTGAAACCCAAACAAATTGAAAGTAATATGCCGATAAGAGTCAATACAATGTAGGCAGATATGATTTCCCTTTTGCTTATCAGGCCATATTGGAGGAAGCCTATCTTGTTATTAATCCGATCGGATTCATAATCAAAATATTGATTAATATAATATGCGGCTCCTATGACCAGCGTTATAGCAATAAGAAAAAGGAAATGAGGGGTATTGAGATGGTTTGATTTATTCGATAATTGAAATGATACCAAATATATTGACCAAACTGGGAGCATAAGCATTGGACGCGCGGCAAAAATGAAATCTGCCACCCTTGCCAATCCTTTGCCCCTATCCATAGACAATGAATTTCAAGTAAAAATATAAAGCAGGTGCGGAGAATAAAAGCGAATCGAATCGATCAAGCACACCTCCATGGCCAGGGATTATCATTGATGAATCCTTTATGCCGATCGAGCGTTTCCAGATAGACTCCACCAAATCGCCCAATTGGCCTATAATAGAAACAAGCAATCCTCCTCCTATTAGTAACGGAATCATGAATTCCGACAAACGCCAATATCCCATTAACATTGCAATAATCACACCGCCAAACATCCCACCGATGAAACCTTCGAGTGTTTTGCCCGGAGATATAGTAGGGGCAAACTTTCTTGAGCCTATGGCAGAACCGGCCCACATCGCAAGGGAATCAGACAGCCATAAAGTACTGAAAAGAAATAGAAGCCAATCTCCTCCCTTGTCAGGGTTAATGTTGCGAATAAAATAAACAAATGGATATAGTAACCCCAAATATGCCGTAGCCCAGATTATTGATGAATATTGGCTAAAAAGATGCTGAGGCGACATTCTCCGAATGGAAAAAAAAAGTCCCAATAAAAGAAAGTAGATGACAAATATAAACAGGACAGTTGACATAGTGGAGTAGATTGCCGTTGAGACAATGGCTATGGTTCCCATAACAACTAACCAGAAAAGGAATTTCTTAGGCAGAATTTCGCTGTTAGTAAGAAATTCAATAATTCCAATTGCCGAAAAAAGTAGAATCATTCCGGCCAGCCAGTGGCCGCCAAGGTATGAAATCAGTATTATTAAAGGACCAAATATTATCGCCACCATTGTTCTAATAATTAGATTTTTGCTCATAATAATTAAACCTTACCAAATCGTCGCTCTCTCATTTGATAGTTCACAATGGCTTTAATCAAGTCGTCCTCATCAAAATCAGGCCAGAGGACATCGGTTATATAAAGCTCGGTATAACTTGTTTGCCAAAGAAGAAAATTCGAAAGCCTCTTTTCGCCAGAGGTTCGGATTAAGAGATCTGGATCCGGCAATCCTGCGGTGTATAGATAATTTGCAAATAACTTCTCATCAATTTCATTGGGTTTAATATGCCCAGATTTAACTCCTTTGGCAATAGCGCGAACGGCATCAATAATTTCCGTTCTACCGCCATAATTCAGAGCCAAATTAAGCAATAAGCCATTATTATTCTTTGTTTTTTCCATAGCAGATTGAAGTACCTGCCGTCTTGTAAATGAAAGTCCCTCAATTTGGCCGGTCGTTATAAGGCGAACATTATTGCGATTCAGCTCGTCAATCTCATGGCGGGTTGTGCGAGTTAGGAGTCGCATAATTGATGTTACTTCCTCCCGAGGTCGCTTCCAATTTTCAATAGAAAAAGTATACAAGGTCAAAATTTTAATCCCTATTTGGGCTGAGACTTTCACCACTCTCTTGACCGCTGAAACACCAGCCTCATGCCCATCAGTGCGAGGCAAATCCCTTTTCTTTGCCCAACGACCGTTGCCATCCATAATTATGGCCACATGAACAGGCAATTTGGCGGGATCTATTTTTCCAATTTGAGACTTTTCCACCGGATTCATGAATTTCAATATAGATTCAAAAGCCGATATTGGCAAAAAGAATATGATTATTTAATTTGGTAGTCATAAAAATCAAAACGATGTTTAATATATTTGGTGTCAAATAACCCGGAAATGGAATAGGTGTATTCTGTCATTTTGAGCGTTATGATATTGCCAACTACCTCAAATTGATATGTTTCTGAATAACTTTTATATCCTCTTTTACGAGGAAATTCCCGCGCCAATCTCATCAAAGCATAATTATCACGGTCAATTGTGAAAAGCCCAATTGGGTTGCCGGATTTATCACCCTCGAGGGCCGGGTCTTTGACAGACTGCTGATGCTCAAATCCTATGGCTATTTCTCCCGCTCCGGTATCATTGGGATATAGGTTGAATCGATAATTGAACGTCCATGGGAGTTCAAATTTGGGAATTTCAGGCGGAACATTTTCATTTATTTTGGCTGAATCAATTATCTTTTGAACTGAGAATTTGGCATCCGCAAAGGTTATTTCATAAACTGCGGTGTCGATTTTGTTTGGCTTGCCGCGATAATCGGTTTGAAGGTAAACCGCCCTCACTTCAAAAATAACCATTTTGCTTGAATTAAAAACATAGAAATTATTAAAAACAGAATCGGCCTTATTGAAATAGAATACAAAAATCGGATCAATATCTTTATTGGATATCTTGGGGAAAGACTCTGCCATGGCGGAGAATATCGATAAAATCACAAAAAATATTGCCGAAATAAAATATCTTAAAATTGTCTTAAATTGCATCATATCCATAGGTTAAAATAATATATATAAATAATCTATACAATTCCATTTGTCATTTTATTTAGAAAGCCGTTTAATATTGTAGTCACTTATATAAAGGCGGACCTCAATGAATGAATTGATACTTGCCATGTTCTTACTTGCCCCGATAGTATCCAAAAATCCGGTGGCTCAAGATACCATCGCGGCGGCCAACATTCATCTTACAGCAGGCGTTAGACCCGGCAATTATATTATTGGAGAAGGTGTTGAGGGCGGTCTTAAATTTGAATATTTGTTATTTCATCCCATAATTTTACGTGCTTCTGCCGATTACAGCCATTCGAACATGGAGAGCTTTCGCTATCCGGATGGGAAGATTCAATCATTGGATGTTTCCACCGAAGCCATTTTATATCGGGGAACCAAAAAGCTTACCGCCTATTTGGGCGGCGGCGTGGTTTATTCGTTCAATCATTTTGACCTGAAAAAGCAATTGGAGGACTCTCTTTTTACAAATAGCGGTATTTACAATACTGATATTGAAAATAAATATGGCTATCGCTTAACCATGGGTTTTCGATTCAGGGAGCATTATTCGCTTGAGTTCGGATATCAGGAATCAAGACCGAATTTCATGTTTCATGGTGTTTCGACGGCGGGAAAGCGGGTAATAATCTATAAAGAAAGTAAGTTATCGGTTGTAAGATTTACAGTCGGGTATCTATTCTCTCTCTGAGTATTTTTCCATGAATTTTCTTCGAAATTGCTCGAATCGGTTTTCCATAAGTGCTAATCGAATTCCCCTCATTAGGTTTTGAAAAAAATAGGTTGAATGATATGTCGCCAAGACTAAAGCGGTGATTTCCCGCTGATTATAAAGATGCCGTATATAGGCCCGGCTATATCTTTTGCAGACCCGACAATCACAGTTAATATCAAGGGGACGGTCGTCATCTGCAGAGTCGGCATTACGGAAAACAAGTGGGCCTTGTGAAGTAAATACCATTCCGGTTCGAGCATTTCTTGTCGGGAGGACACAGTCAAACATATCGATACCATAAGAAACAGCCATTAAAATATCTTCCGGATACCCCACTCCCATCAAGTATCTTGGCCTATCTGCTGGAAGAAATTGGATTGTATAGGCTAGCGTATTCTCCATTTCTTCTTTGTTCTCCCCCACTGCAAGACCCCCGATGGCATATCCCGGGAAATTGATCCCCGTAATCTGTTCTGCCGAAATTTTCCTAAATTCCTCAACTATCGATCCCTGCACAATTCCAAAAAGGGCTATTCCGGATGGTTGAGCCGCTTCAATCCTATTAAAATATTCTAATCCTTTTTGCGCCCAATCATAAGTGCGTCGGACACTATCAGATACTGTCCTCCTATCCGATGGATATGGCACACACTGATCAAATGACATAATTATATCGGCTCCAATATCGCGTTCGATTTCAATGACTTTCTCGGCATTGAATCGATGCAGAGAACCATCATGGTGGGAGCGAAATGTGGCGCCATCATCATCAACTTTGGATAAATCTTGCATAGAGAAGACTTGAAAACCTCCGGAATCAGTCAAAGTTGGTTTATTCCATGAAGTAAACTTGGCCAGTCCTCCTTTTTCCCTAATCAATTTCTCGCCCGGGCGGAGATATAAATGATAAGTATTCCCCAAGATGATTTCGGCCCCGCATTCCTCAAGATTGTCGGCGGTCATGGCCTTAACAGCGCCCGATGTTCCGACCGGCATAAAAGCAGGCGTATGGAAAACGCCATGAGGAGTATTGGCTACTCCCAAACGGACTGTGCCATCGGCGGTCTTAAGTTGGAATGAGAAACCGGTTGGCATTTAATTATTTGGTTTTCTTTCCGGCTATTTCGCCGTATTTACCCAGCATTCCGGTAAGATTTCCACGATATTCCCGCGCCATTGTGCAATATACCAAGGGTTTGAGTTTATCAATATCGGGGCGGCCGTTTACATCAAGAAAGTTGTCGTCTATATGTACAGCTACAATTTCGGCGATGAACATCTCATGCGTTCCCAATAGCATTGATTGGCGAATGATGCATTCAAGATTAATCGGACATTCCTCGATCAAAGGGGCCTTGACAATCTTGGCCGGCATCTGGGTTAGACCCATTTCTTTGAATTTATCATATTCGCGACCGGAGCGGTTTCCGCAAAAATCGACCGCCTTCAGGTGATTCTCTGAAGTAAGATTGACCACAAATTGGCCGGATTTTTTGACTATATCATGGGAATATCTTTTGGGCTGAATAGATATGGATAGCATGGGCGGCTCTGAATTAACAATTCCAATCCAGCTTATTGTTATAATGTTGGGCTTATACCCTTCAGCGGCGCAGGAGACCATCACAGCCGGCAAAGGTATAAGCAAAGTCTGAGGTTTCAATTCTATTTTATTCATTTTATACCTCTTAAATCAAAACAGTAATTCAAGAGCTTTATCAAGTGTGGTTACGCCAAGAAGCTCAATATCCTTCATGGAAAGACCTTTTAAATTTTGTTCCGGCAGGATAATTTTTTTAAATCCGAGCTTTGATGCTTCGGCAATTCTCTGCTCAATCATGCCAACTGATCTGACTTCTCCCGACAATCCTACTTCGCCTACCACCACCAGTGAAGGATCAACCGGCAATTCACGGAGAGATGACACAATGGCATATAGCAAAGCTAAATCAATGGCCGGTTCATTAAGCTTTAGCCCGCCGGCAACCGATACAAAAACATCATTGGTTCCCATTGGCAGTCCGATTCGCTTTTCCAGTATAGCAAGCAAAAGAGCCAACCTTTTGTTATCAATTCCACCGGCGACACGTTGGGGGGTTCCATAGGACGCCGATGAAACCAAAGCCTGAATTTCAACCAAAATCGGACGGTTTCCCTCGCATGATGCGGCCACTACCGCACCGGTTCTTCGCATATCTCCAAAATCTGAAAGAAAA
>JAGVEJ010000135.1 GCA_020058225.1 Candidatus Zixiibacteriota bacterium
CAAGGAAATGGTAAATAAATTATGTTGTTAACTATATGTAAATCAAAGATTCATCGGGCTACCATAACCGAGGCCAATGTCAATTATGAAGGCTCGATTACTATCGACACTGACCTCATGAAAGCCGCCAAAATTCTTCCTTATGAGAAGGTCCAAATCGCCAATGTAACCACCGGCGAACGATTGGAAACCTATGTCATTGAAGGCAAAGCCGGTTCAGGCGTAATCTGTCTTAATGGAGCCGCCGCCCTTAAGGGAAATGTGGGCGATATTATTATTATAATTGCTTATGCCTTGATAGAGAAGGACGAAGCGGCATTATTCAAGCCAAGTTTTGTAAAAGTCGATAAAAATAATCATATAGCATAGCTCCCGGAAAAGCGAAAAATGGCAGATAAGAAAGCGGCGATACTCCTTGCCGCCGGCAAGGGGAAAAGGATGAATTCCGACCTCCCCAAGGTTCTTCATAGGCTTAATGGCAAACCCTTAATTCGTCATTTGCTGGATACAATTACGGCCCTCAATTTTGCTCGCATTATTGTTGTGATTGGTCATAAAGGCGAAATGGTCATTGAAGAGCTGAAAGATTATCAAGTGGAATTTGTTTGGCAAAGAGAACAACTGGGAACCGGGCATGCCGTCCAAATGGCTCAGGGTTTGTTAAGTGATTTCGACGGCACAATATTGGTTGCGGCCGGCGATGTCCCCTTTCTATCTTCCCTGTCCATAAATAATCTGCTGGACACTCACAATTCCAACCACGCCTCCGCTACTTGTCTTACGGCGGAATTTTCCAATCCCAAAGGGTATGGTAGAATAATCAGGCAGGGAAATTCAAATATTCTTGCCGACATTGTTGAAGAAAAGGACGCTGACGAAACAATAAGGCAAATCAAAGAGATTAATTCCGCGATTTTTTGCTTCAATAGCCTAGACCTTTTTGCGTCTTTGGGAATGGTTGATGATAATAATGCCCAAAAAGAGTATTATCTGACCGACACCATTAGTATCCTTCGCAAGATAGGCAAGGATTGTTATGTTTGGAAAATAGCGGATTCCATGGAAGTTACTGGAATCAATTCAGTTGAGGAATTGGAATTATTGGAGCAGGCGATTCGCCGGAAAAAGGGTTGAACAAAACTCCCTCTGTAGAGTATAAAATTCAGAATTAATAAAAGAATTAAATTAACCGATAAAAATTGTATACATAATAATTATTGACAAAAAAATTAAACTTCGTAGCTTATACACTATAAGCCTGCTTTAGAGCGGGGGATTTATGATAAAAAAATATTTGTTGACCACAATAGTAATCATTTTTATTTCGGCTTCGTTATCAATGGCTCAATTATCTGATAAAGCTGATTTGACATCAGTAAAACAGGATTACTTGGGTTTAAAGCCGGCCAGTAAGCCATTCTCAATTATAGACCTGACAAAACTAAGTTGGTCCCATTCCTATTCGCTTGGCTACTTTAGTGGAGGCGGTGTCTCCGGATCAATGGGGCTTTATACCGGATTATTATTTTACGAGATTTCTCCCTCGCTTTCTTTGGGGTTGAAACTTGGCATCGCCCATAATCCCTCTGCCGTTTTTGACCGATCTGCCAGTTCTGAAACCGCCTTCCTCCCTGGGTTAAGTTTGGATTATAGGCCATCAAACAATTTTAGATTATCCATTGGAATAGATAGTTACATGGGTAACACCTTAAATCCATATCAATCTTATCAAAACTTACCATGGAGGCATAACCGTTAAAAGTTATTTCCCCTCGCTATTTACTGACCATAATGCTATTTAAAAGATCCTCAAAAAACGGAATAAAAATTAAACGCCGAACAACAAAGGCTAAGAAAAACTCGCGTTTTCTGGAATTAACAATTCTGGCTATTTTTTCCCTTGTTGTTGTTTATGGCGCCAGTTTTGCACTGCGAATTTCCAATGGGGTATCAAAAACGATTGATGTTCCCGTTCAAAATATCAAACTGCAAATATTAAATGGTTGTGGAAGGCATGGTATCGCTGATAAAGTTGCCAAAGCTCTACCGACAAAAGTAAAACTCCCCCTTGAGCTTTCTGTGGTTGATATTTATGATTTTCGAGCCTTTGATGTCAAAAAATGTTTCTTAATTTCAAGAAGTTCGGATTTATCTATAGCCAAAAACTTGGCAGAGCATTTGGGACTTGATCGTGAAAATATTGTATTCGAGCCCTTGGAAAATAACTACAGGAACATAGGAGTAACGCTTGTTATAGGTGAAGATTACGAACAGGTTTTACTCAAAACAAAGAATTAAGGAGAGAAAGAACGAAAAATTGAGACTGACCCCCTTATCAATCGCACGAACAGCCGGAAAGCTTGCCCTCACCAAAAAGGGCTACGATATCAAAATTCTAAAGTTAAAGAATCTCACCAGCGTGTGTGATTATTTTGTTATTGTCAGCGGTGACGTTGATGTGCATGTTAAGGCTATTGCGGAAACAATAGACAACGGACTTCTTGACCTTGGCGTAAAACCATGGCATCGCGAAGGCGTTCGCGGCGGGAAATGGGTTTTGTTGGATTATGTGGATGTTGTTGTCCATATCTTTCAAAAATCGGCCCGTGATTTTTACGCCCTTGAAAAATTCTGGGGGGATGCGCCGGTAGAAATTATTAATTGATTCCTTCCTTTCTCCCACAGGGGAGCCGCTTAAAATAAATCGCAAATAATATTAACTATCCATATAAGGGATTAGTGTTATGGAAGCAACTGATCTAAAAAACAAAACTATTGCCGAACTTTTGGAACTCGCCGAATCGCTTGATATTCCTGGCGTTTCGGGATTAAGAAAGTCGGAGTTAATCTTCAAAGTAATGGAATCAACTTCCGCTCAGCAGGAAGGAATGATATTTGCCGAAGGCGTTTTGGAAATCTTATCGGAAGGATATGGTTTTCTCCGTTCTGCGGATTATAATTATCTGCCCGGACCGGATGATATTTATGTTTCACCATCACAAATTAAGCGCTTTGACCTTCGTACCGGCGACACAGCCTCCGGACAGGTTCGACCCCCCAAAGATAATGAAAGATACTTTGCCCTATTGAAAATTGAGGCGATTAATTTTGAGGACCCCGAAATCGCAAAACATAAAATACTCTTCGATAATCTTACCCCATTATATCCCAATGAGGCGTTTCTTTTAGAGGTCAACCCTGATGAATTAACAACCAGAATTATGGACTTAATGTCACCGATTGGGATGGGCCAGCGCGCCTTGATAACCTCCCCCCCCAAAGCCGGCAAGACGATGATTCTCCAGAAAATTGCCAATTCCATTACCACCAATCATCCCGATGTAGTTCTTATTGTCCTACTCATTGATGAGCGTCCTGAAGAAGTAACTGATATGAGAAGATCGGTTAGAGGTGAAGTAATATCGTCAACCTTTGATGAACCCGCGGAAAGGCATGTTCAGGTTGCCGATATGGTTCTGGAAAAAGCCAAACGTCTTGTTGAGCATAAAAAGAATGTTGTTATATTGCTTGATAGTATCACCCGATTGGCCCGCGCCCATAATTCCGTGGTGCCGCATTCAGGGAAAATTCTATCCGGCGGCGTTGACAGTAACGCCCTTCATAAACCAAAAAGATTTTTTGGCGCCGCCCGTAATATTGAAGAAGGCGGGTCGTTGACAATCATCGGCACCGCTTTGATAGAAACCGGTTCAAGAATGGATGAAGTTATTTTTGAAGAATTCAAAGGTACCGGCAATTTGGAGATGGTGCTTGATAGAAGATTATCGGATAGAAGAATATTCCCCGCCATGGACCTCAATCGCAGTGGTACACGCAAAGAAGAGCTTCTTCTACCTCCCGATGTATTGCAGAAAGTCTGGGTTTTAAGAAAGTTTTTGGCAGAGATGAATCCCATTGAGGCGATGGAATTTTTAATGGACCGCATGAAAAAGACCAAGAACAACCAGAAATTCCTGCAGTCGATGAAAGATTGATGCGACTGTGTTATTATCCCTTTTCTCATAAATTATTTCCGAAAAGGGTAAAGGTTGTCGGTTGAAACTGAGGTTTACCTGCCTTTGGCATGGTTTCGACAAATACTGCCAATGTAGCCGACTTTCCGGAAAGTCGGCTACGGCTGATATCCCCCTTGACGGTTGACCGCGCGGCACCCTTAAAATATTCCGTTATTACAAGAACAAAATATCTTGGGGGTATAAGAACCCCCTGCGCCTGTCCCGATCTTTGGTGGGGAGTTCCAACACCTATGCTTAAGGGGCTGTTGAAAAACCCCAAAGTGTGGGCGGTCCCGACACCCTGTCGGGATCCACATCTGCCCCTAAACTATTGCGTGACACTGGCAGATGTTGGATCCCGCAATGTGGGACCATGCATGGACACGGCACATCAGACTTTTTCAACAGCCCCTTAAGCACAAGGTTATTTATATCGGAAAATACTTTTGAAAATCAGTATATAACCGTTTTAAATTCGCGCAAACGACATTGCAACGACTGGATTCTCCCGCCCTTTTGCTACTCACCAAGTCATGACAGGGCAAGCTCTGTCACTACTTCACAAACCCTATTGGATCGGTTATGACACCGCGCAAAGCCGAAGCCGCGGCGGTTGCCGGAGAAACAATCAATATTTCGCCGCATTTGGAATCATCGCCAATTCCGGGATACCTTCCTGATGTGGTTAAACACCGTTCACCGCCCGCAAGAATGCAATCGTATGACCCTTTGCATGGGCCACATCCCGGATGCATAACCATAGCTCCGGCCTCAATAAGGGCGCGAATAATTCCTTTTTTCAGCGCTTCAAGATAAATCGAACGTGACCCGGGATATATTATCATTCTAACCTCAGGGTGTATCCTCTTTCCCTTGATAATATCGGCCGCAATGCGCAAATCCTCAAATCGTCCACCGACACAGGAACCAAGAACGACCTGATTTATCGGAGTCCCATCAAGCTCGGATACTGGAGAAATATTACTGCATGACCCGGGACGGGCTATCTGAGGGGATACATGAGAAATATTGAATTCATAAGTGTCCAAATAATTGGCGTCCCTATCGGCGAGTAGCGGTCGATAAGGCATTTTGGTTCTTCCGAGAAAATAGCGACGCGTTATCGAATCAAAGGGACAAATTCCTCCATAAGCGCCCATCAGAGTCGTAAGTTGACAGAGGATAAATCTTTCCGATACCGACATCTGAGTGACGGTCATCCCATAGAATTCAATTATTTTCCCTGCAATGTCATTCTCTGAAAGATTTTTTGCCACAAATAGAGCGATATCTTTCGGCAATACGCCCCTGAGAGGTTTGCCATTTATAGAAACTTTTACTGTCTCTGGAGTTGTGATGGAAACTCTCCCCGTTGCCCATACCACCGCCATCTCGGATGGAGTGATACATGCTCCAAAAGCATCAATCGCCCCATAGGCACTGACATAGGGATCAGTGCTGATGGCAAATTGCCCGGGAAGCACGTGAGCATTTTCGATTACCAACTGATGGCACGCCCCTTCACCGATATCATAAAAATGCTTAATGCTCTGCCGGCGCACAAACTCCCGCAGGGTTTTATTAACCTGTGCAACTTTAGCATTATCAAATGTTTGCAAATAGTCAAGCGATATCAGAATCCGGTTGGGATTCCATACATACCCATAGCCATCTTCCTTGAAATGTTCAACTATTTGGCCGGAATCGCTGTGCGTGGCGACGAGGTCTGGCTCGATACTGACGATTTCGCCAATATCCACCTTTTCCACCCCAGCTCGGGAGGCAATTATCTTTTGAGCGATGGTCTGCTGGCCAAAATTTACTTTCCTGCCGCCAATTCGGTTCGGTCCCCCGAGGTTTAATTCCAATTGCTCCAGTTTGAGAAAGGCCGGCCTATCCTTAATACCATATTTCCTCCTCCAATTATAGAAAGCGGCTTTGGAAATTCCAATTTCCAGACCACATCTATAATCATCGCCAAAACGTTCCCACACTTCTCTAATTTCAATTTCAGAGAATTTTGGAAATGAACTCCTTTGAATATTTTTTTTCCGCCGCCAATATGCTACCAACTGAGGCGTTACCCCGCCAAGACGTTCGGCTATCTTCTCATCCGTCTTGTAGAGCTTCTGAAGCTGTATCAGCTCCGACTTGGTCGGGATTTTTGTTCGGGACATAAAGAATCAAACCCTTTTTTCAATATCCGATATATCATACCGAGATCAAAAGATACCACCCTGGTTTTGCCAATAACCGGCATAAAACTTGTATCTTCACTCCACCGCGGTACGATATGCATATGCAAATGTTCGGGGACGCCGGCTCCTGAGCCGCGTCCAAGATTCATGCCGATATTGAATGAATCCGGCTTAAGAGTAAGTTTTAGAGCATTGACTGTAAGCTTAATCAGGTCAAAGAACTCCTTGGCTTCTTCGTCCGTCATCCTATCCAGCGAGCCGATATGCCTATTAGGAACCACCATGGCATGACCGGAATTATAAGGGAATTTGTTGAGAATAACAAAATTGCCATGGCCGCGATATATGATAAGGTCTTTTTTGTCAGTATTCCTTTTGATACGATTGCAAAAAATGCATCCCTTTTCTTTTTGCCCCAAGATATATCCAGATCTCCAGGGCGCCCAGATGTAGTTTTCTTTCATATAAACAATAATACAAAAAAACCGTCGATATCACAACCGCTTTATGTCAAACAAAATATGATTTCATAACCGGTAAGATAGAGTATTTTGGGATTTAATGAACTATATCTTAGCATATACTACATCCAAATAAATTCCAAATCTTACCATAAAGAGGCTGTGTCATAATTCTTGAAATGGAACAATGATGATTTAGTGGCCTATGTGTCGCAAGAAGTTATCGGCAGATATGGATCCCGACAGAGTGTCGGGACCGCGCACATTTTTGGGATTATGACACAGCCTCATAAAACAGCGGTACCGCATAACAGAATTCTTTGGTAAATAAGAGACTTCTATGACACTACTGCCCATCTAATATGGGAAATTTCCCATATTGAAAACCTCCGAATAGAAATCTTCAGCCTCGCCCATCTTAATATCTAACAAACGGTTACCTGATAATATGCCCTTGGCACTGCCTTTGCATTACCCTAACTGCGAAACAAATATAATTGATTTTCGGGGGAGGTATGGAGGAAAATATCGTTCTGGCAAAAAGACGGAGGAGGGATAGCGGTTTTTGGGAGTCACCCGCATTTAATTTCGGACTCAAAGCGCTGATTGGCATTGTGGTTATATTAATATTTCTTACTCTCTCTCAATGCACCATTGAAAAACCGCAGGCCCCAACCTTTGTGACCGACTTTGCTGTTCCACTTGTTAATAAAACATATACCATCGAGGAAATTATCGATAAAATCGACCAGCCCGGGCTTTATATTGACTCGGCGGGCGATGTCATGTTTTCTATAAGTGAAGAATTAGATACTATCAGAGTATCTGAGGACCTTCAGATTGATGACATAAGCGAGAATTTCTCGGAGTCACTCGGGGAGATAGAAATCTTTCCCGAAATGCCGTCGCCAATTTCTGTTAATTTCAGCGATTATGTTTCTTTATCACTGGGAGCAGTCCCACCATCTTCATTTGATATCCAAAATAATTTCCAGCCCCTCGATAATTTTGGCTGGGCAACTCTAAGCTCCGGTGGATTGACAATAATTTTAGCCAATGATTTTGGCGTAAATCTTGATACCGTAAGCATTCAGATATATGATATTGGATATTCACGCATTATTTCAACCATAGCAGTTCCGGCGCCCGGCATCCCTGTCAATTCAACAGAGACAACCATCGTCGATCTGGCAGGCAAAACCATATCCAATACTCTGCGTCTAAATATTCATTGCCATACACCCGGGGGCATGGTACTGTCTTTGGAAGATAAATCGTTCTCCACAGCTCTTGGAATAAGTGATGCCTTCGTTGTCACTGCCGCTGAAGCCGAAATTCCCTCCATAAACAGAGTATTCTCACAGGATGCGGAAATTTCTGAATCAAATACAATAATTTCGGCAGAGATTTCTTCCGGTTTAGCCAATATTCAGATATACAATGGCTCTGCAATAGGCGGAACCATTGCCATTACACTTCCAGATTTCAGAAACGATGGAACTCCCTATTCAACAATAAGGACAATAAATCCCAATTACACTGATAATTTTCGGTTAGACCTTGATGGTTATACATTTGAACCGGCCGACCAAATCAAACCGCAGTCAATCACTATCTCAGCGCAGGCGTTTCTTAACTCAACTGCGCCGTCAATGGTTACCGTGCATGAATCCGATTCAATTTCGGTATCGATCTATATATCAAACCTCGAATTTCAGTCATTGACCGGAATAATTGATTCCACCAAAGTGGAATTCGACAGCATAGCAACATCATTTGAACTACCCAAAGGTTTTGATTCTCTTCAATTGGTAAATGCCGAATTAATCTTGGAAATAGAAAACAGCATCAATTTTGCAGGCACTCTGGAAATAGGAATAGTGGGGAATCAAGGCAGGACGCTGTCCGTTACCGGCAATATTTCTGCCGGGACTTTTGCCGATCCAATGATATCTTCCATAACTGTTGATGATATCGCCAATTTTCTAAATCCTGTTCCCAATTCCATAGTTGTGAATGGTTCGGCCATTCTTGGTGATGGCAGTACAATTGGCACCATAACCGCCAGTGATTTCATTATCCTAAGAGTTAAAATAAGTTCGCCTCTTGAAGCGGTTATCGGGCAGACTGTATTTGAAGGTGATATCAATTCCAGCGAAATAGAACAGAAAGATATCGATAAAATTACCGACCATCTTCTTTCTGCATCATTTAATGCGATCATAACAAATCATCTCCCCATCGGCGTTTCCGTCGAAATTTATTTCAGCGCTGATTCCACCGCCGTATTTTCCAATCCCGAGCTCGCTATAGGTCCGATTGTGGTTGAATCCGGAACCATTGGTCAAAATGGAACAGTAGTTTCGGCGGTTGTTTCGGAAAATATTATCGCCCTTGACAGCAATGATATAAAAATATTGGAGCATCCTCGGCTTTATTCCGGACAGATTATCACCCTGGCCGGATCGAATGGGCAGACAATCAAAATTACCGGAGATGACTATGTGACCGCTCAGGGTGTTATTCAGGCTCAATATAGAATTGACAGCGATCTCTTTGACAAGGGGAATTAACTTATGAAATCACCCATTTTAATATTAAATAAAATGCTTCATTTAAATGGCATAATCGGCAAAACTGGAATCATAGTCCTTGCCGCTATACTTATTATTCTTCCCAACCATGGCCATGCTATAGGATTATCTTCGGCTCGCGCAACCGCCATGGGAGGCTCATTTATGGGTCTGGCCAAGGGAGTTTATGCACCCCTGTATAATCCCGCCAATGTCGGGCTTTCCGGTTTTAGCCAATATGGACTTGAAATCGCCGGAGTAGGAGCAAGAATTTCAAACAACTCCTTTTCTCTTGCAGATTACAACGAGTATAACGGCGCGGTTTTAAATGATAATGATAAATCAACCATTCTTGGAAAAATACCATCAGATGGTTTGAGAATATCCGCCGATGTTGAGGCCAGCGCCTTATCTCTATCCTTCGGCTCTCTGGTTGTTAGTTTCAATGGCCGGGCGGCCACCGAGGTAAACCTTGGAAAGGATGCGCTTGAGCTTTTCCTGAATGGAAATCAAATAAATGATACCTTTTCCCTCGAAAGCATGTATAGCGAGGCCTATGCCTATGCGTCGGTCGGATTAACCTATGGAGCATCAATATTCCGCATGGGGACAAGACAGCTTGCCATTGGGGCAACCTACAGATATATCCATGGGTTTGCCTATGAGAAAGTCACCGAGCTGAAAGGTGGAGTTGTGACTTTGGCCACCGGTTACGAAGGGGAAGGTACGATGGTTGCCCAAACTGCACAAGGCGGAACCGGCTATGCCGTTGATCTGGGGACGGCCTTAAGAATATCAGACAATTATGCCGCCGGAATAAGCATCAGCAATTTCATGAGCAGTTTGAGCTGGAATAATAAAACCGAAGAGCATGGATATCATTTTGAGTTTGATAGTGTCACGGTTGAGAATTATGATGATTCCATTGTTGTTACGAATGATTATACAAAGGCAATCCCCTCTTTCAAATCAAACCTTCCCGCCATTATGCGGGTCGGCCTTGCCAGATACTCCGGAAAACTTCTCTGGGCTGTCGATTGGGAGCAGGGATTTCGTCAGGCCGCAGGCGCATCATCACAGCCAAGAATCTCTTTTGGAGCAGAATATAAAGTAATTGGATTCCTGCCTATAAGAGCGGGATATTCTCTTGGCGGGAAAAAGGGATCTGTCATAACCGGCGGATTGGGATTGGATTTTTCTCTAATCTATCTCGATATAGCCATAGCCAATCACAGCGGTTTAAATTTTGAAGCCAGCAAGGGTCTTCACTTGGCGCTCTCAACCGGAATTCGGTTCTAATCAAGGAGGAAGCGTGAATATACATAAGTCAAATATCAACAAAGCGAAAATAATTAAAACTTTAATTATAGTGGGAATTATTGGCTTAATAGCATCCAATCCGGCTTTCACAATGCCACCTAATCCTGATTTGCTCGACCAAATAGCATCCGGAACGAAATCTTTGCCCTATTATATGGAAAATAGAGCCAAGCTAATTTCTCAAGGCTTGAATACACCTGCAAAATTTTCCGGTCTTAATAAAAGCGCCATACTGGGCGATTATCGAGCTCTGGCGATACTAATAAAATTTACAGATAAAGACAGCTCTGTTAGTTCGCTTGAATTTGATACATTAATTTTTGCAAACCAGCAAGGTTCAGTGCGACATTATTATAATGAAATTTCATATTCGCAATTAGATATTGTCACATTAAATCTACCGTCGTCAATCGGATGGATAACGGCTCCTCAGACATATTCGTATTATTGTAATGGTCAAAACGGTTTAGGGGCATACCCCACCAACACCCAAAAGTTATGCGAAGATGTAATTGATCTTATCAATCCCTCGGTTAATTTTGCAGATTATGATAACGATGGCGACGGCTTTGTTGATGCTATTATTTTGGTTCACACCGGTCCCGGGGCGGAATATACCGGCAGTGACACTGATATTTGGTCTCACCAGTGGGGTATAATTCCCAGGAATAGAGATGGCGTTTATATATCAGACTACTGCGTCCAACCGGAATATTGGCAAATTGTCGGAGATATTACCTGCGGAGTATTTTGTCATGAACTGGGGCATGTATTGGGACTCCCCGACCTATATGATACCGATTCCCCACGAGACGCCTTCGGTATTGGGAAATGGTCTCTTATGAGTTATGGAAGTTGGAATGGACCGACCGGAATGGGTAACTATCCGGCGCATCCTGATGCTTGGTCAAGAATCCAGCTCGGTTTTGCTGATTTTACTAATGTA
>JAGVEJ010000245.1 GCA_020058225.1 Candidatus Zixiibacteriota bacterium
ATGGTGTCAGCAACTGAGGAGTAATATCTTTGCTGATGTTTTGAGATTCACTCAACCTATCCCAGAGGTCCTGAGGGGTCGGGAATGAATCCATTTCCGTTTCATGGCCGGTTAGATAATCGAATTCAACAATACTATGGCCATTTGTCGAATAGGCGAATTTCAGACCTAGAATCTCAGCATAGTCCTTGGCTTGCTGCAATCCTGCCCCGGGTGTCATTTCTTCCGGTTTTGCTTCGACTACGGCTATTAGAAAATCTCTTGTAAAACGCAATAGATAATCGGCCCGCTTCTGTGGTTTTCGTTTGATCTGGCTGCCAGTGACGATAATTCGACCATCTGTAAAAGTAATTTGCTCGTTAAAAGTATGCGGCTCGTTATCCCAACCAGCCGCTAACAGCTTTGGAAGAATATATTCGCGGCAAGTATCAGCTTCATTCAGGCCAGGCATTTTAGGCTTTCCTCTTCTCAGTCTTATCCAATTCCTTCTCCACTAACCCCGCCACCCAATCCTGCATGGAAGTATCCAGCTCGGCCACTTTTATTCTGAGTCTTTTATGGATTTCCTCGGACAGGCGGATATGTATCAGTCTTTCCTGAGGACCATTTTGGTTTTTCATAGAGGATTCCCTCACTATTTGAAATTTTCTTATACAAATATATCTATGCTATATAATCATGTCAAGCGAAAATTTGATATTTTTTGCCAAAACAAAGCCAATTATCTCCCATTTCTCATAGCCTGCAGTTTCTTAATCGCGGCCAAATCCCGCAAAATTGACCTTTCCAGCTTAGTTTCAAATCGTACCACGGCTTCATTAGTCACCAACTTGGATAGCTGCATAGGTATCACCTTCTTGCGAAACTCAAACACATTTCGCATTTCCCGCATATACTCGTTCAGGCGTTTCCGGAATTTCCTTCGAATTCCTTTCAATTTATCCTCCGACAAAGAGCCAATTTCCTGTCTGGGATAATATGACTTCATGAAATCAAGAAACTCGGTTGAGCTATAAAGGTCTTCAGGTTCCATGTTAGAAAGCTTCTCGGCTCGCTTTGCTTCTCTGCTGAGCCGATCCGAATCAATATCAACTCTAATGCTGAAATTAAGGGTCTCCGGTTCGTGAGGATAATCATAGCTTTTTTCTAAATCCGCTATTTCATCTGCCGCGATTCCATATTCCGCCCGATATGCTCTTCGCAGCCGCCATAAGGAGATAGCGATCTTCTCAACCAAAATTGATTCGGTCGCCCCGGCCGGTTGCAGATCATCCAGAAGGCCATGTAGCAATTCATTGAATTCCCTCTTACTTTCCTTTATCAATCCTGCATCAAGTATCAACTCCTTGGCGAACAAACCGGCTTTGATAGCATTATGTCGTACTACCTCTTTTCCTTCTCGAGTCTTCGGTCCGGTCGATTTCAGAGCATTCTTCCGATTGGCAACAATCTGTTTATTAGATTCCATTTATGACACCTCGTTTCCTCGCCAGGGCGGCAATACGCTCAAGTCTTTCATGAATTCTCTTCATCTTCTTTCCCCCTTTTCTCCCTAATATTAGAGCCTCCTCCATCTTTCTGCCGGCATCCAAAATCTGGAAACATAGCCCGATTTCTGTCACGCTTTTCCAAGTCTGCCGGGACTTGTAGGAAAGATCATGGCATCGTCTGCACGCGAAGCGTTCTGCACCAGGTGGCAGGTACAGCCTGGCGGCTCTGTTATTGCAGACAGTATTTCTCAATGATCCAGGACAGCGGAACCAGTATCTTTCCCCTCCATAATTGCAGTGGGTTGATACTATGGGAATGTCAATCACTATAGTTAAATCATGGCGCCGATATGTCAGCGTCATTATCAGCGGTTCTTCTTCCAGACCAGAAGGTACAACCGATAAACCGGCTGAACTCCCACTTTCCCAATCAATCGTTCCATTCATGCATAACTCCGGCCTCAAGGCACATTTCCTAAAAAGTCTGTTTATATCGAGAATCAGGCAATCTTCAATAATAGATTTCTTACTCAAAAAATCCTCGAAATCATTAAAGAAACTAAAGCTGATTTTCCCGTCTGATGCCAAATAATCCGTTGCTGTTCACGACAATACAGTACGCATTTAATATCTTCAAATTGCCTATTCATTTCCTTCTGAAGCCCCTTTTATCTTTCCCAATACCCTATTCTCAGCCTCTTCTCGTGACAATCCGCCTTCATATTCCATAATTGCCATTCGTTCTTTGGCAGCATCCTGGTCCTTCACATGATCGTCAATAGGCTTTTGTGATAAAGGCTGACAATCCTGGACCGGGGGTTGATTCGATTCTTCCGATGATTGAGATTCACCGTTCACATTCCAATACAGTTTATCCTTCCCGGCATACATTCTGAGTAGCTTACTGAGGTTCATATTTAACTGCCCTCCATTGCAGACTTTTCACTTATTCAATCTCCCCAGTCACTTCATAACCCTTTGATAATCCGACCAATAGACCCAAAGGTGAAAAGAGTGAAATCCTAAAGCAGATAAATAATTCATATATAGAATTATCAAATTTAACATCTTTCCTTATTGCCAGAGACTTTCTTGAAATCGAATTCACCCTATTCACTTTATCCCCCAATTCGTTATGATACGGATGCTTTATAGAGTGAAATCCTCGGTGCATTTCATGAATAGAGTGAATTGGCCATGGCAAATTATTCATTTCGCCTCCTTTAATCTAAAAGAGAATACTACTTTCCTTCCCCCGCGCTCCCTATGACCAATTTCGAAAAACTGGACAAGGTTTGGCCTTATATTTTTCATCTTCTGAGCAAACCCCCTTGGATTATCCTTGTAAGGGAAAAATATCTTCTCCTTTTCGGATAATTCCTTCAGCTCCTGGCATAGTTCCGAATTCGTAACTTCGCGACCTTGATTTCGCGAATCGGTCACCCAAATCCCCAATAACTCAAAGATTGGATCACCTTCAAGAGTGAATTCCGATTGCTCATGGCTCAATTTCTCAAGGATGTCTCTCACCTCACTTTCTATCCCGGAATATCTGCCAATCTTAATGGCAAAATCGGCGAAGTCCGCCATCCGAAATGATCCTGCATCATCAATACCTTTGCCTGCTTCGAGTGCCTTTAGAATCTCTTGTAAGAAATATATGACCTCTGACATTATCAGGTTGCGATTCTCGGTCACTTCATTGAGCAGTGATTTCTCTGATTTGAAATCTGTAAATCTATTTACTCTCATTATTAGCAGTCTGTCTGCTACATCATCCCGGCGGAAAGAAGGGGTTCTGGATGTAATTATCAAAAAGCAATTGGTCGGTATCTCCACCATTCTATTTGTGGTATAGAGTTCTCGCTTCTTTATCGAGCTCCCCGTGGCTAACGCCGCCAATCGATCATTGAGCCAATCCGATTTCGTATCGGCATTATCCAGAGCCACTAAGGCCGAATGGGAAACGGCCGCGTCAAAGTCCTTTGGGTCTTTTGAAACTGGAGTGACTTCAAAATGCTTTCCATATATCAGACGTCCCACTTTTCTTGCCGTCATCGATTTTCCGGATCCTTTTTCCCCGATTAAAGCCAAAATAGGACGGGTTGGCATAATCTCAAGAAAGAAAATCGAACAGAACCAGAGAAGAAAAGCAATCCTTCTATCATCAATCGAAAGTCCATCCTTGGCAAAACCGATTTTCGAGATTATGAAATCATGAAAAGGGGAACTACCTTCAGAAGGCGTAACTAATTTGAACGGCTCTGCCTTGTCATCGTAGATAAACAGAACGCCATCTGTCCCATTATCGACAAGCGCAATTTCCTCGGTAGTTATTTTATAGATCCCGCCCCGAAAATCATAGAGATATACTGTTTTGTATCCCAAGTCATAATATGCGAGCCTGTGAATTCTGCTGAAAATTCCCTTTTCCACGGCCTCCACTTTTAGACTTTCTGTAACATATTTGAAAATTGATTCAGACCGAATAATTCCGTATTTGGCAATTAGTGATATAAATGGCTGACAATCTAAAGAGAACTCAATTAAGCTTCTTTCGCTCTTATCAAAAAAATAACCAGACTGTCCGTCACTGTAAAATTCCCCTCTTTCATGCAGATCGACTTTGATTGTTTTGGACACTTCAGATTCAATCTCAAATTGTCGCCTGCGATCACCTGTGCCCTGATGCTGGCGGATATGGAATACTCTTTTCTCAATTGGCTCAAAGTCGCGGCCATAGAATCTTCTCTTCTTTACAAGCTCTTTTGTGGCTTCCCAGGCGCCAACATGATCGTCTCCAAGAGACAGTATAAATTCGTCGATATCCGTATCTGGTTCCGCCGTTGTAAATGCTTCAAGACTAAGAAAGCTGCGTGCGCTTGTGACCAGCTCATACCCTGCCTTGCTGGAATCATTATCATAGCATATGACTGGATTCCTTGATAACTCCGAGATTGTGTCAAAATCGGCATTGTTCACTCCCCCGACAGCGCCGGCATAGAGATAATTGGCCGGTCTTGACGTCGCTTCCGAATATCTTAGGCTCAATGATTGAAGTTGGAGTTGATTGAATTCCCCCTCGCAGATGATCAATTTTGTAGAGTCTATCAGACTTTTCTCATCCCGATCTCTTGAGAAGAGCGAATGGCCAAAAAGCCCTGATTGCCTGAATGGTTTAAAATAGGCAAAGTTCTTGGAATAGGCTTGCCGCAATTTTATTGAAACTATTCTATGGAACTGATCGGTGTAGAAAAAGCAAAGCCAGCCTTCTCTGCCGGATAGACAAATTCGCAATTTCTCTATTATGCCGCTTAAATTTTCTTCTACATTCTCTCTGACTCCGGTTCTACCTGCTTTTTCACCGCATAGATCAAATGCCTTCTCAATATCATATTCCGGCGGAGTCGCCCCCAGCATAGAATCAGCCACGACCTGAGGATGGATTTTTCTATCTTCCACCAAATAAGAATAAGCATTGGATCCACCACGATTTTTCAAAGAAAGAAGGTATTCATGAAAATCCTCATATAGCTTCTGAAAGGTCTTAAAAACTGCCCCCCGGCCGGCATTGTCTCTCTGCCATCCTGCGATAAATTTCCCACAGCTCGGATGAAAACACTTCCCGATCGAATCATCCCCCTTTATAGAAAATGTCTGATGCCCGCAGAACGGACATTCCAGTTTCTTACCGGGATTTGCCGCGATTCCATGTCGCTCAAGAATAATCTCACTTACGCCCATTGACCCCACCTTGTTCATGACTCCGGGTCAAATCCTCTTGATTCTCCGCCTGCCTTTTCCATCTAAAAAGCGTGTCAAAGAATCCTGCCAGATTCCTGCACATCTCTTTATAGTCGGTCCTGCTGACTTCATGGTCAAGAAATCGCTCGCTAATTATGGTCTCAGGCCTTATGATTTCAGGTCGTTCATCACTAGGAAAAGGAGGCTTTTTGTGGTTTATGGCCACTGGCTTCAAACATCTCCAAAAAGCAAGGGCCCGGAAGGCAGTTTGGCGACGAAGGCACCTTCCGGACCCAGAGCCTTATGATCAGACTACTTGTTGGTCGCCAATCTTTTGACCTTCAAAACTAAATGGCGAAATTTCGATTGGGCCACTGAAAAATATTGATAACCCGCCTTTTTTTATATGTAAGAAGCGAAGTACCAATAACTTGGGAAACGGTTTTTTCTTTGAGGTGAGGGAGTCTTCAGGGCACGAAATTTCGTCAGACTAACGTTTCACAGTGCGATCATAGAGAATTTGAAAACGAGTCCGGTAGCCCTCTTTCTTGTTGTATGGGAATAGCGGGTCTGAACCCAGTCGGAAAAACCACCTAAGCGTCTTTCGGAGCCTCTGGAAATCCTGAGGTTTCCACGCACGGGAATGCTGCTTTGATTGCCAGGACAACGTTCCACCCACTTCGGCGAAATCGCAAAGGAGCTCCCAGAGCCGATTGGGATTGTTCTTCCTGCGGTCCCTAAAGCCCATGTCAAAGGCGGTAGCAGCGTAGTATTGACCACCCATGAATAATTTGGCGGCGTCGTTTCCGACTATCTCAATCGTAAGTTCGCTCCAGTCAGATAGTGGAGGCATTTTCAGGATTCGGAAATCTCTGATTTCGGGCCCCGGCTTGGTGGGTTGTTCAATTATCATACTGAGCAAGGAGTTGTTTGGCACCTCACCCCCGACTATCAAGCTTCGATGCTTTTCGACAACCTTCTCAAGCACATCACACACCTGTCCACCATGCCGTCTGTGGAGATCATAAATTTGGATGGCAGCCTCATTCGGCTTAAGTCCAAGAGGCGGAATCAAACTCACTGCTTCGGAGAATTGGCCAAAGAAACCGTATATGTCCAGCTGACTGAATTCTCGGCCTGCCTTAACAATCAGTTCAACCATTGCCCGATTGTCGTCTTTGATGATGGCATCGAGCGGCATCCGAACCTTATACATTTCCTCTGGATCATCCTGCTCCATCGAATTATGCAAGATCGCCAACCGCCTTCCCACACATTGAGAACAAACCCCACAATGGTTGTTGACAGGATCTCCTGACCGGACATGGCTACAACTGGTCGTATAGCGAACCAGCCCCCGTAATCCCTTATCCTTGATCACTTTGACTACGTCCGCTTTAGTCTTCCAGAAAAATGGATTGTCGACCAGAATAGCATGTCCGAAGAGTTGGGTGAATAGCTTTCCATATTCAGCAAGTGTGACGGGATGAGTTGTTCGGCTTGCACGCGAGCCGATTACTGCCGGTGAAACCGCCAGATTGGAGCTTGTTATGCCGTTTTCATAGAAGTAGATCCGATTGAGATTGTGCATTTCTGCCACGGCAACAGCCAGTGAGGCATAAAGAAACGATCTCGTTCGTTGGTGGGTGTCTATCGTTAGGCGCTGGGACTTGTTGACCCAAACCGGAACATGCAAGAGCCGTTCTCTGCCCCCTGTGATCTGAGTGATATCCTCAAGCAAATGTTTCTGAACGGCATCCGTTTGTGGTGCTGATCGATGACTGACTAGAATTATCTTTCCCGTTCGGTCATAAATAGCCTCACACAATCCGGCCAATGAATCCAAACCGCCTGAGAATAGCAAAACCTCATCAGCATCAAACCATGGTTTTCCTTGATCAAACCTAAAATAATCCTCAAGTGGAGGTTCTTTGGTTAGAGAGCGAAATTCAAATTGAAAATAGTCATCGGATACAAAATGCAACATTTCTTCAAGGGTGTTCTTGACATCGGGAGTTTTCCACAAATCCAGACACCTAACCGGAACATAGAACTGAAATTCCCTTCGCCAATCTTTTCCATCTCCCGGCAGGGTTGCCCCACCACGGACAAATGCCTGATCCGCCGAGTATACGTAACTGGCAATCTCCAGCAGGTCGAGAACCATGGCAGGCGGGTTTCTTGTAAGCTTGCTGCTTATATTTTCGACAAGCAGGTGGACATTTCCCAGGGGAGGCACTGTGCTGAGGGCAAGGAGTCGTCCGGATTGGAGAGTTTTCGGCGGTTTGTCGGGGCCACACCATATATTAATCGAATCATTCACTGATCTTGGCGCCTCGCTCAAACTCGCTGGAGATCTTCTTGAAGGCCACATGAGCAAAACGGGCTACATCTGCGTGTGTAAGCCGCCGTTCGTACTTCGCTTTGCCAAACCAGCCAGGTGTGAATTCGTCGGTGATCCGCACCGTCTGCCGTATATGTAGGTCAAACGCCTTACTGAATTCAGTGTGGTCGGCGATGTTGGCGAAAGTCTTCCCAGCGCCGACATGATATGGAGTCTCCCTCCCCAAGTAGTAGTTCAAGTATCGCTGAGTAAAAACTACAAAGAATTCATGCATCGTGGTTTTAAGCGATGTCCCTTTGAAATGAGCCTGAAGCGCCCGCCCGCTGTCAGATATTTCTGTTCCGAAAAGTGATTGTGCAGTCCCACTGACCGACTTGACCAGCACCTCAGAGAAGCTATTTCTAGCTATTTCCCCGATATCTGATCTTGCGCGGGCTTGCGCGGTAGCGATTGACGTTTGCTTCTTGAAGGCTGAGGCGTACTCGAACAACGAGCTATCTTTCGAAATTTCGAACCCTTTTATTCGCAAACTGGTTTCGGGTGACTTGGACTGAAAGGCCTCGATAAAACTGAAAATAGTGGTAAGAGTCTGAGTAAAGCCTACGTCATCTGGCACCCTTTCGAGTCCTGTTTTTGCGGCATGAAAAGTCGCAAGGGCAAGCTGTGGCACAGTCTTGCCCTCTTCCAGCATAGCAATAACTTCTTTCCAGCGTCGTGTCCGTGGAAGTCTACTGAGTCGGATATGTCCCATAAGTCTTCCCTATTCCTCAGATTTGTGGATGCTATGAAACCAATATGGCGCATCGACAACAAATCCACAATAGTTTTCTAATTTACAAATCAGCGTTGGCCAATCAACTCATGGATAAAAGGGCGGAATGTCGCCAAATTTCTCCCGCCACTGCTCCTGGACTATGCCTTATTTGCTTCTCATTGGACACTCCTTTCGCTAAGCCTAAATAACCAAAACCGCGTCTTAACCAAAAGCCTTTCCGTGTCCGATTTCTGATGAACCGCCACACTCTATATGTGGATGCTTTCCAAATAGGAATATTTTAATGACAAACGTATTACTGGCCAGGTAGTCTATGTTGATCGCAGACTACTAATAGAAAGATTGCCTGAAAATTTCGAAAAGAATTTGCAGTATTTCGTTGGTCTTCTTTGCGACCGAGAAGCTCCCATTTGTATCCCTGGTGCCAGTTGCAAATACTGCTCCATAACTAAAGCAGATTGCACTCAGCGAGTCGATTGATTCTGGTGCTGCTATGGCGGCTTCTTTTAGCGGAAATTATTAAGAATGATAATAAATTCGTTCCAAATCAGAAGATTTAGCAATGTTAAAATTGCGGCTGCTAATCGCCGGCCAAGTAGGCTGATGGAAGGATTCTTTTCTTTTTTTCCAGTGAGATCCAACGAGATGCTACGATCTTTTTATAGATATCGGTCATAATTTGATCTGGAATCATTTCGCAATATTTGATGCAATCTTCGTCATTATTGCTTAGAAATTTCCTTTCGAAGTAATCATATTCTTTAGAATGAAGATCCCTAATGATAATAGCAGTCTTCTTGGGAAATTGTGATATTGCATTCTCTGGAAAGATAAAAATGGAATCTGAAAATAGAGGATTCCCCATATATTTGTCAACTTGGGATGTAGGCAAATAAAAGTGAGACTGTCCTGATTCATCTCGACCGCTGAGAACTAATAAGAACTTGTCTTTAGAATTATTCTGCGAAAAATTATAATTCTTGCAGTGGAAAAGTGCACTGGTGGCAAATAGCTTGGCAAAAGCTTCCTTAGAATTGGGGAAATCGATCATGGATGTCAAATGTCATCAACGAAATCCCTATCTTCCTGCTCAAGAAGCATTGCCTCATACGCATCTTTGTGCAGATCAGGATCGTCCTCGAAGAAAAGACAGTAGTCAATAGGTGTATTTCTTCCAGTATCTAGCCAAGCTCGGTGCTGATGAGAAATATTTACAAGAGTTTTTGCTGATTCGTTACCATATTTCTCGAGGATACTGTCAATACAAGACATCTCCGTCCCAGAAAACACATCAACATTTGCTTCACTCTTAGCAACGAAGATCGGATATCCCCCCGTCGATTTTTTTGATCTGTCAACGATAATTGCATCCGATGAGTCGGGAAAGTCCTGAAATGCTTTTAACCAGTCATATGCTCTTGATGGAACCGGCCCAAAATCCATACAAATATAATCATCGCCAAGAATAGGTCTTCCATATTCCAACAAGGAAGCCCTATCGATAAAATACAGCAGCTTAGCGGCTTTGAGTCTGTCTAAGTCGGGCACTTTCTGGCACATTAGCTCCATAAGCGCCAAAAACTTATCTTTATTGAAATTGAATTTAATCATAAAAAAAGAGGAGCCATATTTTCATCTTATATTTCAATATAACATACAACAAAGTATTGTCAATTACTATATCGGCATAAAAGGCGGCTATTTTTAGTCTGAGCATTTTTCCGGAATCCGTTCTTTCCATTTTACTTGCGAAATAGAAAAGTATTTATGAAATTATATACGGTGGTGTCAAACAGCCATTGGAAGAAGATTATTAATAAAAGAATCTGGAATTTATGTAAACTGAAGTCAAGCGAAATGCTGATTATTCCGCAAATAAGCCATTTACGAACTAAGAATGGAAATATGAGAACTTATGGAGGGCTTTGAAAGCGTGTCACCGGAGGTAGCAAAAGAGATGTTGGCGTCGAATCCCCAATTATCAAAACCCCATTGGGGTGGAACAAAAAGCAGCATAGCTTTTGCACTTATGATTTCTGCATTTAATTCAATAGGTTTTGCTTTAACAGTTATCTGCACCACATACAGTGACGCAAGATTGACTTCTCATGTTGTCTACGGAGCACGCAACTATCCTCTGGGCTACTGGACCAGCTTACTTGCCGTATTCATATTTGTTGCTTGTTTAATTCTTTTATTGAGACTGCGTTCTCGGCCTATGTCAATACTTTTGCCTTCATTGACACTCCTACTATTAGGTTCCTTGTCACTTTTGGCTTTCATGCCCGAATTCCCACATAGGAATGTTAGTTATTGGATTTTCATGTATAGCTTGGTTTGTAGTATTTCCTGTTGGATTCGTACTGGCTCTGTATTTGCCCCGTACTTGAAATCCTCGCAGATATCCAATGAAATCAAAATCGAAAGGATAAAGGAGTCCGTAACTCTTTGGCGAACCATCAGTATGTCTATGACGTTTGGATATATTGGGTTGCTAATTCCCTGGTTTGGCGCCGTATGGAACGCCGCCGAAAGAATCGTGACAAAGCCAAACGAGGTCGTCCTTGTTGGCAGTATATTTGAGGCACAGCTGTCAGTCTTTTCGCTTTATGTATTTGTAGCGATAATCTGTGAAGCATTTAGGAAGACTAAATTGGTAGCCGACCTTATGCTGAGCATAGATGCCAAAAAAGAGGACTCGCAGGAAAATGACTTATAGGATGACAAAGTATGACACGGAGCTCATATTCCATTCGCGATGCATGGGGCTCTGCAGTATTTGTGGTTATTATCGAATTAGATAATATTTGAATATGGGATATTGCTGCTTTTTACGCCATGCCGATCCTAAGGCAAAAAGCTAATTATCCGACCTTCTTCTTGCGTCCATCCGGCGATAAAATGGTGAATTCAATGCGTATGGGGACTTGCAACAAAGGTTCGAGTCCCTGCACCGCTATTTTTTATTTATTGTGGGGCAATGAATTATGGTGCCCAAAGTTGCTTCAAACAGTGCCGAATCTGCGATCAAGGAGATCAGGCGGCATACGCGGCGAGAGGGGATACTGTGCAATCTTTACCATCGAGCAGCAGGTTTTCTTCTGCCTTCCTTTTCAAGCTACCTGAATCAAAAAAGTTCGAAGATCTTCAACGAAGGGACGCCAAAGTTGATGACCCGCCGATTTCTTCCCCAATTTCGCCACTTCTTGTTCTTCTTTCGCCTTGTAAACCGCAAGCAACCCAAAGGGTTCGCG
>JAGVEJ010000110.1 GCA_020058225.1 Candidatus Zixiibacteriota bacterium
CAAATTTCTTGCGTTCAACGGCGCGCGGATCGCGTGTCAGATATCCCATTCTTTTTAATGTCGAGCGAAGGTCAGGATCAAGCTTGGCCATGGCGCGTGAGATGGCAAGACGAATGGCTCCGGCCTGTCCGGATAATCCACCACCTTCGACACTACAAGTTATGTCGAGCTTGCCAAATGTATCAGTTTCCTTAGCTGGTTGATGTACAATATCAACCAACACACTTCTTTTTAAATAATCAAGCGGGGACAGTGAATTAATCACAAAAGTCCCGCCTCCAACCTTGACGACAGCGCGAGCAACAGCTTCTTTTCTTCTGCCAGTCGCTCCGAATGTTGTTTCTCTCATTTACTCAATCTCTATCAGGATTCAGCTATTTTCCAAACTTCTGGTTTTTGAGCCTGATGCGGATGTCTTTCGTCGGCATAAACATGCAATTTTTTCAATTGCTTACGCCCCAAACGACCGCTGGGAAGCATTCCTCTAACTGCCAGAGAAAATACTTTCGACGGCTTTGATTGCATCATCCGCTCGTATGGCGTAACTTTCAACCCGCCCGGATAACCGGAGAAATGATAATATAATTTCTGCTTTTGTTTGCCACCACTGACCAACATTTGTGATGCATTAATGGCAATTACAAAATCGCCGGTATCCAGATGAGGGGTGAATATCGGTTTATTCTTGCCTCTGAGAATATTGGCGACCTCTATGGCGGCACGTCCAAGCGTTATTCCCTTGAGATCAAGAATGTACCATTTCTTTCCTGCGGCCTCAACCTTTGGTATAAAAGTCTTCATTTTTCCCCCGGATCATTCCGGTTTAAATATATCGGTCAACTTAAAGCCTTTCAATATAGTCATTATGAAAAACCTGTCAAGCCATTTTAAAACAGTAATAAATAAAAAACTAAAAAAATGTTTTTATCACTTTATCTGATTTCAAAAATATTTCCGGCGAAATTGCTTTAATCCCTTTTCTTTAATAGCATTAGCTTGCAATCAGGGTCATATTTGCCCCCCTTGGAGCAGGTTCCACACGAAGCCTTACGCATTCTTTTACGGCGATTATAAATAATTCCGCAAATCGGACAGGCATAAATGTATTTTGCCGGCTTAATTAAATCGGGATGGCTCTTGGCCCTTAATGATGCCCCAATTCTCTTCGCAATGGACTTGAAAAGCTTTCCATGCGAGCGATCGATTATATGAATCATCTCATGCTTGAGAGTATCCTCCAAATCGCTTGGAAAAATTTTATGATATTTAACGCCAATTTTAATTCCCTTGGTCCCGGGCGAGAATGAACCGGCATTCAGCATCCTTGTGGAATAAATGATTTTCACCCAAGGAAGGCTCCCATTGAAAAAAGTATTATTTAATTTATCAAATAGCAAATATAATTGAGCCTCGCTGGGCAATGGGTCATGCCCCCATTGCTTTTCATCAACGGAATCTGAGAGATCCGGCAAAACATTCCGCCCGCACTTGAAAAGATCAAAATTTATAGATTTTGTGACCGGACTCTTTTTGGGCGACTTGGTTATTTTATGTTGCATATAATAGTAATATGTTGATTTTTCAACAAATAAGAAGACGATTTTTCAGCATTTCCCCATTCCACTTTTTCCCGGGATAATTTTGGAGCCGAGGGGAGTCGAACCCCTGACCTCTTGACTGCCAGTCAAGCGTTCTCCCAACTGAACTACGGCCCCAGTCAGAGTCGAGCCAATATATAGGTCATTATCGAGATGTCAAGAAATTTATTGATTCAACTCTATTGCAATTTCGGATTCGACATCGTTATCATTTGGTTGGGGGAACAAATCATCAATTTTAATCATCCGGCCAGCGGCAGTCTCGCGATAATTGATAGTCTCAATTGAAGATAGTCGTTCGATTACAGATTGGATGCGATAGGCCGCTTCCTTGATTTTGCGGATTTTATCCAGAGTATCATCGGGCAATTGATGAGCCGTCGATAAAAGCAATTCCGTGGTGGCCGTGATGGCAAGCAGAGGATTATTGATCTCATGGCTGAGAGTCGCTACCGTTTGGGCTAAGACATCGTTGGACGAAGTAACAATTCGGGATTGAGCGCTATGCCCCTTTTTCAAAATGAGGTGTCTTTTTTTCTCTATCATTGTCATAAATCACTCAATTTCGGCATCCTATTCTATTCCATAGTTCCGCCGTTACCCTGGATTTCCCGATTATTATCAAGAAACCAATAGAGTGCATGGCCGACAAACCGCGATGTCTTCATCAAAATTTCTTCAAGCTTAGAAGAGTCCTCGCTAATAATAAATCTTGCCATACCCCAGCATACATTGCCATGAAAAAGGGGATAGCAAACTTCTGTGAATATTCTCCGGTTATTTTTCAAATCATCACAATTGGCCAAATATTCCGCATTGATATGGGGATTGCCATTTAGCGCCACACCCAGATGATATTCACTAATGGGCGAAAGTTCACATTTGAAATCCAGTTGTGAGCCATTTGAAGAAGCCAACAAATTTAGGTCTCGATTTTTTAAACAATAAATGCCAATCATATTCACTTCGTCAAGTTGATGAATAATTTCAATTAATTTCTCCCAAATATCCGATGTTTCATTGTTGGCCACCAATTCAAATAATTTTCCAAAAACTCTTTCATAGCGGGTCTTTTCTGCCACAAGATGTTTGATCGATAATTGAGGTATTAATACAACCTGATAATTGGCGGGGTTCCCCGCTATAAAGTTCAGGGAAATAACCGCGGTAAGCCCATGCCTCTCACTATCGGAATCAATTATCTCCAAATCCGCCGCCTCAAATGAGGTTTCATAATGACGCCATCGTTGAAATATATCCTGCACTATGGAAAATGATTTATTAGACAAATACGATCTTATACTTCGACCAAAGAGCAAATCGCGCGGGCATCTCAAAAGTGATTCGGTCATATCGTCCACATAGACAAAACGACCTTTTAAATCTATTTTAAATACGGGACATCGTACGATTTCATCTATGGTTGTCTGGCGTTCGGCAACTGGACTAAGCATTGCAATTATTTCATCAGCACTTTAAATTTCTCTGTCAATCTATCCGTCCTCACAACAATTAGGTAAACCCCCGGCGCTGTTTTTTGTCCCAAGTGATTGATACCATGCCAGGTAACCACCGCACCCATACCATTTAATTTATCGGCGGTTATTTCCCAAACTTTCTCGCCATTCACCTCATGTATAGAAATATTTTGCGCATTTCCGGAATTTGGCCCGATATATATGTTTACCGAATCTCTGAATGGATTCGGCCCTAATGTCATGTCCGACTTAGGAATAACAGAAAACAAGGCTTCCGCGGTATCGGCCATGCCATTATAGGATGCCATAAACATTACTTTTCTCGTGCCGATATCCTCCTCTTTGCCCAAATATGATAATTTGCCATCCGAAGTAAAAATTGCAGATGATGGTAACCCTATCGCTGTGAATACTATGTTGGTGTCATCACCTTCAATAGTAGTGACCTGCAGATTCAATGAATCTCCAACCACCACGGCAATCGGAGCAATTGGATTAATTCGAAAAATATTGGCCGCCTTATAGGTATCAATCAATCCATATCCATAAAGATTATCAGGATTAGCATATCTATCGGCAGATTTTATCATGGCCTCCCTCAATTCCATTGGCGACCAATCAGGATGAGCCTCCAAAATCAGGGCCGCCGCTCCCGCCGCCAAAGGCGCTGAGAATGAAGTGCCATTGGAATTGACATAACCTCCCCCATAGTCGGCTACCCGTACGCCGACACCCATGGCAACTATATCCGGTTTTATTCTCCCATCAAAAGTGGGACCAGCGGAGGAAAATGCCGCAATATCGCCAAGCGAATTAACGGCCCCTACGGCCATTACATATTTGCCATCCGCAGGGGGGATAATATAGTAAAAGGGGTCATCGCGCTCATTGCCGGCCGAATTAAATACGGCAATTCCTCTTTGCACGGCTATATCCGCCGCAATGGTTATTACCGCAGTTTCTCCATCCAAATCCTGATATGTGTACCAATCAAGATAGCCAAGTGACGATGAGATAATATCCGCTCCAATGGAATCAACCCATTCCGCCGCTTCGACCCAATTGTTTTCTTCGGTTGTATCCTCGGTATAATTTTTTTCGGTCTTCCCCAGAATATATTCAGCTCCATAGGCGGCGCCGATTAATTCCCCTGAAGCATATCCGCCGATGGCGGATAATGTTTTTGTGCCATGGTCCGGTTCGGAAATGGCAATTTCGGAATCATCGACCGTTATATCATTGTTAATGAAATCATACTGGGCGATTACCTTAATACTATCAAGGGCTGGATGTGTAACCCTGAAACCGGTATCAAAAAGCGCAATCAAAACCCCCTTACCGGTATATCCCAATTTATGCATTTTAATAGCATTAATCTGGTTCAATTGGGTATATGAAAAACCATAAATCGAATCCGCTGATGGAGTATTATCATGAATCTTGAAACTTTCGTCCGGAATCGGTTTTCTTATAGCCGTTGCCACCGGTCGGATTTCCGCCACAAATGGCAGTTGCGATATTTTCTCGATTATGGACCGATCGGCCTGCCCTGAAACCGCATTAAGCCAACGTGATTGTGTTGCTATTTTTAGTCCGATTTGCTCCAATTGCTCTGTATACCTGTGATACACGGGGATATCATAGAAATCCAGCCCCTTCAAATCAGACCTATTTTGACGGCGATTTATCGCTCGCTCAGAGAAATATCCGGCAAGACCGGATAAAGTCTGTTTATATGCGGGTTCATCAAATATTCCCTTATCAGTAAAAAAGACCCATATATTAAAGGACAAATTGCCTGAGGATTGATTAATTTTTTCTTCAAAACGAGTTGAGATTTTGGGTTGTTTGGGGATAATCTTAAGTGGAATATTTTGGCTCCATGCAAATTGCCCCAGAGAGGTCAATAATATTATTGCCAATATCCTTATCATATATATCCTTTCAAGATTCCATCGTAATAACAAGGCGGCAATGTAATTTGCCATTATGGTTATGGTCAAGGTCGAAATATTGGTATAATTCTTTCATTGACAATATTACGGTCAAAATGTAGTATTGAATTAGACGAATCTGGGCTATTTATGCCCAAAGATATATTTGCCCCCGTGGTGTAATGGATAACGCATCGGCCTCCGGAGCCGGTAATCCTGGTTCGATTCCAGGCGGGGGTAGAAAAATGCTATTTGTATTTTCGGGGTGGACTATGAGGATTGGCTGGGCAATAACATGAATAACATAATTGAATTATTGAAGTTTCTCTGGGAACAAAGAAAACCAATGTGGGAATTTCTGCGCAAGCAATGGCGGGGCATTATTATAGGGGGGCTCGTGACATTTGCATCATTATATTGGATTTATTCTGACGATATTGGGAAGCTACATAATTATGGCGAAAAAGTGGGTGAATTTCACATCTTAATAGGCAACGGTAATGATAAGCTTATTGTTGCAAATGAATTAAAATTGCGATTTAATCCATATATTTTTCGCCAAAAAGGCAATGGTGATTCCACTTTCTGCTATCCTTCATTTCAGGTGTATACCCAAAAGAATGGCCTAGATGGAGCATATTATGATAATATTAGATATGATGAACCCATAATAACTAATTCAGAAAACTACTACTATTCCATTTTGCTGGAAAATATTAAATTGTCCGACAAAGATACCACTGCCATTGTTGAGATATATAGACGGGCATTTCCGCAAAACCGGTAACGCGCCCAATTGGGGGGAGATTATGCTATCGAGCTGACCATATACAATCATCGCACAAACGGAGAATAAATCAATGCAATCCAAAATAAAATTTGCACTACTCGTAATAACCGTTGCGCTAATCTTTTTCTTCAGCGGCTATTATTTTCGAGGCATAAGGGTCAATAAAATGCCCGCATCAAATGATAATGATATCGATACCCAACAAAAAACGCCGCTTTCTACACTTGATTCGCTTAGGAATACCGCTCAGGCCTTTATGGGAGATGAACTCATTCCAGTTTACGGAATTGATGATGAAACTTGGAAAACAAAAATAGACTATTATTTACGAATTCCAAAGAATATTTCTCTTGAAGAAAAATTGAAGTATTATGCAGACAGATTATCCAAGATTAGGTTTCGCGGTAATCCCATTGAAATTCTTTCAATTGACAATCATGGCAGCAAACTGATTGGAATTATAAATTTGCGAGAACCGGAAGATAAAAAATCGTATTTTTGGAGAACCGGCTACTTTCAAGGATCATCCGGGGGCACAATGACAACATACACCCTTATTTTTTCTTTTCTCCAAAGATATTATAAAGGGGAGTGGGTGGACGGTGTGGAATTCTATTATGAAGGGAAACCAATCACTAATAAATGGGATCATATCAATCTCGATGGCGTAAAAATGCGCGATAGCATACCTCATGAATATTAGTCAAAAAATCCAAGCGCCGTCGGTCCACTCAGATGGAGTTCCCGACGGAGTTCCGGCAGGAAAGGGTTCCTGCCGGCGCATGAAAGATGTTCTGATGGCGCATTGGGATTTCTGATGGCGTGGGAAAATAATATAAAATGAATGTCTGGAGAAATATATGGACGAAAAACAAATAACTGTCGTGATGGAACAAGTCAATAATTTCGAATTCCGTATCAAATTCGACCCCGGCATGGCTGAGCTAATAATGGATGAGCCAGCCCCACTCGGAAAAGATGTCGGCCCCAATGCATCGCGAATCCTTTCCGCCGCCGTAGGTAACTGCCTTACGGCCAGCCTCCTTTTCTGTTTACAAAAGGCCCGCGTGGAGGCTAAAAATATTAAAACCACAATTTCGACTACTATCAATCGCAACGAAAAGGGACGTTTCAGAATTCCCTCAAGTCATGTTTCGATCTCTATCGATATTGGTTCCGAGGCGCCTAATCGAATTGGACAATGCCTGAAGCTATTTGAGGATTTCTGCATTGTCACGCAGAGTGTCCGGCATGGAATACCGGTAACGGTCGATGTGAAAAACCAAAACGGCGAGGAGATTTATAGGTCATAATCACGATAATATTTTTGGATATAGAATATACTTTATGTTAGAATCCCCGGTCAAAGGGGATGTTGAAAAACCTCATATCGCACCGTCGTCCGGCAGTCGTCGGATTCCCGACGAAATTCCGGCAGGAAAGGATTCCTGCCGGCGCGGGAGAGGGGTTTTTCAACAGTGCCATAGGGGTTGAGTCATCAAACATAGGGATAGAATAAATTAGTCCCGGCATTAATGATATCTTATTTTTAGCAGTAATATTAATCCTGCAATAATTAAGGTCATTGCATTAGCCAGTATTATCGGCAGGGAATTAATTAATATTCCATATATCAACCATAATAAAATTCCCGTGCATATTACAACAAACATCGCCAGCGAAATATCCTTGGTCGATTTTGTCTTGATGACTTTCAGCAGTTGAGGCAAAAAGGCAAAGGCGGTAAGTGCGCCGGCAAGATATCCAAGAAAAGTAATCGAGTCCATACTAAAGCCTATTATTACGAAAAGGATAAGAATTAAATTGTCATTATGAAAGGGAAAATATGGCGATCTGATTTATTAATAAATCGGTTATTGAAAAATATTTATGGAAATAGGTATAGACTTATAGGTCGGGAATTGATTCAAACAAAAGGGTCGATTTTTTATTCGACCCTCTTATTAAGATCGATGTTCTTTACTACCATGTGTAAGTATAGGCGGGCGTGGTTGTCAGTTTCACTCCAACCGTATCGGTTCCGTCGGTCACAACCTGAACTTGATAGATGATGAACCTCTCGCCGCCATTTAACCATCCGCCGGTAATATTGGCTTTCGGATTATACATAATCCAATTACCGGTGGGACGCCACGACCAATTGCCATTGGGGGTGTTGGCGATCGTTACCGGATCGTTACTGCCCTTGTAGTTTGAGGGGGTATTGGAGAGCTCATCAAAAGGATTATGCACTGCAATAGAACCGCCTTGGACAAACTGTTTGGCTGTGTAGTTGCCCAGCGCCGACTCAAGACTGCCAACCATACTGTTGACCGCCGCCTTTTCGGCCTCCTCGGTAACAGAAAAGAGCTTCGGTATGGCAATTGCGGCCAAAATCCCAAGGACCACAATTATAACCACAAGCTCAACCAGGGTGAAACCTGATATCGAAACAGGGGACTTAAAACGCATAAGACATCATCTCCTTCTATAAATTCAAATCCGCCCGCCGCCGCGGGCGGACAAGATTATAAATTGCCTATCAATTTAATCGGAAAAACAGAAGAAATCTTTAGGGGGCATGGGCTTTCTATAATCTATTGGATACCATAGAAATAATCCTATTAAAATAGTATCTTTGATATGACTATATCATATTATATATTTGATATTAAAGCATCAATTCACCCATGGAGAAAAAACAATGGATTTAAAAAATGCTCTTGTTCAGGCAATTCAGGCAGAGCGCAATGGCCATGGCTTTTATATGATGGCCGCCAACAGCACCGAGGATGGCAAAGGAAAAGATATTTTTCATTCCCTTGCGGCTGAAGAACTGAACCACATGAATTTCCTTCGCGGGCAATATGATTCAATAGTAAAAACCGGCCTCCCTGATATGACATTGCGGTTGGGCAATCGGATTGAACTTGAGGGCGGATTCCCGATATTTTCCGAGAGCCTAATATCCCGTATTAGCTCCGCTCACTATGAGATGAGCGCTTTGGCGATTGGGATACAACTGGAGCTGGATGCCATGAATTTTTACAAGACGCAAGCCGATGCGGCGACCGATTCATATATCAAGAAATTTTTCCTCGAATTGGCTGAATGGGAATCCGGGCATTATAATGCCTTGTTGCGCCAGCATGATTCATTAAAAGAAGATTACTGGTCGGATTCCGGTTTTGCGCCGTTTTGAGAACGAACCCATTTGAGAAATGATTGTCTATAAATGGGTTATGCGGAAATGGGTTCGTTTTTTGATTTTTTTTGTCTTTTTCATATTTCTTTATTAATATGCCATAGTTCAACAAGTTATGGTAATATTTTGGCTCCTGCATAAGGAGTTGGTTTTTTTGATTTTTCTTTCGGTTTCTGATAGGTTGTTTATGGTTTGCGGGCATAGTTATATCCTCCTATATATTGGCCTCCGGTCGGATTTACCATTGATGTTGTAGTAATTTTGCGGGAAAGGGGCGTGGTAAAGAGGTGTCGGGTCACCGCCTTATCCCGAAGCAACATGAATATGTGACGGCATTAAAACATAACCGGCAATTTGAGTGTCATATTTGTGGGCTCAAAAATTTGGGGATTCGGCCATGGCGGGATATAGACCCTTTATATTGCCCAGCGCCTTCCAGTCAAGAAAAGTTGTCGTGACAAAAAAACAGTGGAAATTTATTTGGCCAGGAAAGCGAAGACCCATATTAGAATTTTATACTCGTCTTCTTTCTTTGTCAAGCGTTTGAGTCGCGCAGGGTCAAATCCCATCCGGCGTCCGCCTTCGGCCGACTCTGGACGGGGTACCGATATGCTGGTTACCGGTGTCTTATACCCCGCGAGTTTTTGAATCACCCAAGAAGAATATACCCTCCCGACGAAAACAGAAGTTCTTGTCCGGAACTATAAACTCCAATCTGTCACATAAGAATGAGCCGCTCGGAACGGAATCTTGGAGTTCAGCACAGAGCTTAAGGCCATCCTCTATGGTTATGAACTCGGCTATCGTCATGTGCGCAGGTATATGCCGCCTTCTAAATACTGCGCCCGCGAATACCGAAGCGGAATGAAGCGCCTGTTTCAAATTGTCAATCGGTTCTTGCGGCATAATTGGATAGGCAATACCGGGGTAATCAGGTGATGCATGCGGTTTGTCGTAATGAAGAACGAACGGCTCGATCGTGCTAAGAATACCGCGCACCTCCTCTTCCGCCTCCGGGGCCATTTCATAGCGAAGCGGATCCGACACAGTGATATGCGTCGGGCAGTATCCAAATGCGCGAGGGTCATACTTTGATCGCAAGGGATCGATCTGCTTTGAAACCTCTATCGGTGTCATAATCAAAATGAGACCCAATCTATAGTCCCGTTGCCAATTTTCCCAATATGAAGTATCCTCTGCGTAATTGATCATTCACGCCTCCTTAGGTGACGCCGATTTACATACGTTACAGAAATTTGTCGAAACCCCGTCAAAAGCCGGGCAAGCGCAGGGGGGTCGACATACAAAGCTCAATTTCCGTCAGGAAAGATTCCTGACGGCGCATTAAAAAAAGAGCCTCCTCAGTCCGCTATTTCATCTTTTTCTAATTGATCAGCGATTGCATTAAGAATTGGTTCCAAACGCTGAACGCCGTTTGATTTGAGAACGGACTTGATGTCAGCAATATGAATACAAAGTGTGTAGCCTTCGCTTGCTAAACGACGCAATTCCTTTGCGATTTCATTTTTGGTCATTGATTGAGTTCCTTTCAGAAATTCTCGGTTTATTGTCACTTATGGATATGGCAAGGACGAAGAATTTCACGCGCCGTTAGTCCGCCTCAGGCGGATTTTCTGACGGAATTCTTATGTAACCCAGACTTTCCCAATTAATATCAACCTCCAAAGGCACATCCGAAAGTCCGGCATAGTTGCGAGCGCTGGAATAGCGCCAGCCAATCGAATCATCTGTCAGATTGCGGCGGACAGGATTGAAATGTATATATTCCAACTTTTGTCTCACGGTGTCTTCATTGGTCAACACAAAACAATCAAAGCGCGGCTTCCAGATTCTACTATCATCGGCGGGTTCTCCGGATGCCGCTCGGGCAAGTTTGTCGAGCAAATCAATCTGGTGTGTGCTTTCCAGATATTTTGTAATGCTACGTGATGTAAATCTCTTGATATTGCCGATAATAGCGGAAATGGAGCCATCCGGTTTGGCCTTTACCAAGAGATGGAAGTGATTGGGCATTAATACATATCCAATTATAGTGAAATCACCTCGAGACTGGCAGAATCGCAGGCTATTGATAAATATTTCGCAGATTGCCTCTGATTGGAATAGATCAATAAAACCCGCCACGGTAGAGGTGATAAAGAATATATCTCCAAATTTTTCGTAATATTGACGATTTCGGCTTCTCATAACATCCCGATTTCCGTCAGGAAAGATTCCTGACGGCGCAAAGTAAGATTCCTGACGGCCCAAAATAAGATTCCTGACGGCACATTACGGGTATTTGATTTCTGATTTTATATGCCACCCATTTAATTTGCGCCTTTTGAAAAGCAATTACTCAATGATAATAATATATGGCACAATGTCAACAAAAAACCCTCTTTCGATTTTTGAAAGAGGGTTTTGGAATTTAATCCCGGCAGTTTTCTACTCTCCCACCCGATCTCGCGGGCAGTACCATCGACGCTAGAGGGCTTAACTGCTGTGTTCGGAATGGGAACAGGTGTTTCCCCTCCGCCATTACCACCGGAAAATTTATGTTACATATTGTTAGCGTAGATTTTTCTTTCGTCAGGAAGGGGTTCCTGACGGCGCGTGTAGGTAAATCCCACCGCAAGCGGTGGGGCACCTAAAATTTATATGGGTTCCCGCCTTCGCGGGAATGACATATTAGGTGCGGGAATGACAATTAACGCAAGACATTGTGTCGAGCCCACAAGGGGCTCGATCTACCATTCTCAGGCATGACATTCATGGGGTTCTGGTAATGATAATTTGCGTATTCACGGGCATCTCTCAACAGGTTGCAGAGAAGCCACTTTGGTTCTGGTTTCGATTGGATCCCCGTTTTCACGGGGACAAATTTTAATCGATCAAGCCGCACGACTTATTAGTATCACTCGACTCAACGCCTTACGGCGCTTACATCTGTGACCTATCAACCTGGTCATCTTCCAGGAGTCTTTAGATACCTTATGGTATGGGATACCTAATCTTGGGGTGGGCTTGGCGCTTATATGCTTTCAGCGCTTATCCCTTCCCGACGCAGCTACCCTGCTATGCCGCTGGCGCGACAACAGGTGCACTGGTGGTCGGTCCAACCTGGTCCTCTCGTACTAAGGTCAGCTCCCCTCAAGTATCCTCCGCCCGTATCAGATAGGGACCGAACTGTCTCACGACGTTCTAAACCCAGCTCACGTACCGCTTTAATTGGCGAACAGCCAAACCCTTGGGACCTTCTTCAGCCCCAGGATGCGATGAGCCGACATCGAGGTGCCAAACC